>CAJXWI010000089.1 GCA_913062735.1 uncultured Arcobacter sp. | reverse complement strand
AGCATATCAGACAGTGCTTTTGGTGAATTTTCAGTAGATGAAACAGGTTTAGTAACTATGAAACAAGATGGTGCAGAATATGCTATTGGTCAAATTTCAGTTGCTAAGTTTAACAATATGCGTGGGTTAGAAGCAATTGGAGATAACTTGTATCAAAAAACCAATAATTCAGGCGATGCTATTTTTAATGTAAACAATAATAAAACAGCTTTAATAGAGTCTAAATCTTTAGAGTTATCAACAGCTGATTTATCTGAGAGTTTGGTTAACCTAATGGTATTTCAAAGAGCTTTTGAGGCCAATGCAAAATCAATTACTACAGCAGATTCACTATTAACAACATTAATAGCCTTAAAACGATAATATATAATAAAGAGCTTTGGCTCTTTATATAAGAAGGAAATAAACGTGGAAAATCTTGTATTAGTGATGATATTAGGTGTTTTATCAATGTATTTTTTTTCGAGTATGAGTGTTTATAAAACCTTATACCGAAAAGTAAATGAAGAAAAAAACTTATTAAGCGAAGATGGTGATAGATATCATAGTTTGGTAAAAAAACTTGAAAATCAATTAAAATCTGATGCTACTGCTATGAAAGCAAATCATGATAATTTACAAAGTGCTAGAGATGAAGCTCAAGAATTACGTATAGACAATAACAATATCAAAGGTAAGGTTGTTGTTTTAGAAAAAAGAATTGAAGAATTGTATTCTCAAGTTAATACAATGGTCTAATATGAATAAAAATATTTTTAAATTTTTATGTTTATTTCTTTGTTTAAGTACCTTAAGTGCAAAAAATGAAAATAAAAGTTTAACAGATTCTACTCCGGATATCGTTATTAAGTACGATAAACTAAAGAAGAATCAAGAAGATATGACTTTACAAGTCGAATTTAATAAAGCAGTTCTTCTTCTAGAAAAAGAAGAATATGAAAAATCCATTGCCATTTTAAAACGAACAGCACAAGTAATACAAATTCCTTCTTTTTTAAACATTGGTATTGCTTATTATAAATTAAACTCTATTCACAACGCAAAACTTTATTTAAATAAAATATACAATTATAAAGCCGCAAAAAAGACGCAAACATATTCTTATATGAGTGCTGCGTATTATTTATACCAAATCACCAATGAATTGAAATATTTGGATGCTATTATTAGCATTGGACGTAAAAATAAAAATATGAGCGAGCATTCTAAACGAATGATGGCAGATACTTATATTATTTTAAAAGAGTATAAAAAAGCGATATCAATCCTAAAAACAATGCAGTTCCCTCTTCATTTAAAAACGGCTATGTTGCATTTAAAAGTAAAAAATTATATTCAAGCAGAGATATTTTTGCAACGCGCTTATGAAAATACTATTAATTTAGATAAAAAACATAAAATTCTTTGGTTAATGGTTTTTAGAGATTTAAAAGCCAATGAAATTGTTAAACTAAAAGAGCACCTAGCACTTATAAACAAGAAAAAATCAATATTCTCTGCTAATTTAAGTATGCCTTTAAAAATGTATTTTAATAAAAATAAATTTAGCAGTAAAGAATATTTTTCTTTTATTAAAAATTTCTCAAAAGATCGTATGATTGATTATGTTATTTATTTTGCTCCTTTTATCTTTTCTGATAATGAAGAAATTATTTATGATTCTGCAAAAGGATTTATATTCAAATCACGCCAGAATTTGGATTCTTTAGAAGAAATGTTAGATTACAATATTAATTTTCTAAATATAATAAAAGATGATCCAATTATAAGAATTAAGAAATTAAAAGAGTTTATAAAAGAAGATACAAAATCCTATGTATACTACAATTTAGCCCTTTGTTATGGACAAATAAATGATTATCACAATGCCTTTAAATACTTTGAAAAAGCCTATAAACTTAATCCTGGAAATAAACTTTATGCCGTTATGACACTAATAACAGCAGATAAAATACACCTAAAAGTAAGAGATAAAGAATATA
The DNA here is from genome assembly GCA_913062735.1 of uncultured Arcobacter sp. The sequence continues at coordinate 6,390 of CAJXWI010000089.1, read as the reverse complement.
TTCAAAGTAATGTTAAGTCAAATGATGGATTATTTGTTTATTTTGGACACAGTTTATATAAATTATTTATGGATGAGAAATTTAATGTAAAAGGAAATTCTAAAGATTATGAACATTCTGTCTTTTACAAATCTTTATCATTTTTAGACAGTATGAAAAAAGGTGAGCTTACAATAAAAGAACCCTTGTTAAAAGATTATTATAGAGATCCTCTTGTTTATTTACTTAAATTAAGCATTAAACAAAAAGGGGAGAGTGACTTTGCTTATCGTATACGATTACAAGACAGTATTCCTTTGGTTCTTAATAATAACTTTTTAGAAGGTCCTTTAATTATTACTTCATTTTATGTTGATATTTTAAAAGCTCTTAGTCTATTTGATAGAGCTCATTTAGATATTACAGGAAAAACAACTCCTTCTTATTTAAGAACAAAAGCTTTACTTAAACTGCATAAAGGAAAATCACAAGAAACAATTGAAATTCTTGAAAAATTACAAGCAAGTTATGGTTTAGAAGATAAATACACAATGTACTTAATAGTAGCAGCTTTATTACAATCAAACCAATATGCAGATGCTTCTATACAAGTTTCACTTATTAAGGCTATTTTAAATGACCAAGATGCAGATTTTTTGACAGGAGTTCAATTGATTCAAGATTTAAAAATTTCCAGTGCAACACAGTATTTTAAGGGTCCTTACCACGATTCTTTGATTGATTTTTCTTTGAAAAATTTTGATTTATATTTAGAATCTCTCTAAGGCTTTATTTTTTTCTAAATAGTTGAGGCAATTTTTTATTGCTATTTTCTTATTTGTATTAAAACATAATTATTTTAATTTTATTTTGGTATAATAATTGTTATAAGATATTGAGAATAGGAGGCTATTATGGAAGTTGGAAGAATACCTGATATTGAAAATGCAAAACTAAACAATGTTGAAAAAGTACAAAAAGTTCCTGAGGTTGATGATAACCCTAAAGTAAAAGACAATGAAGAACACAAAAAAGCGAATAAAGAAGTTCCTGTTGATTTACCCAATGAAATTATAATTGATAATGTTAAGTTCGGTTATAACAAAGCTTCACAAGATTTTTTCATTAAAGTTACCAGAGGTGAGGCTGAATATCGCTTTCCTACGGAAGATATGATGAAAGTAAAAGCGCATTTATTAGCAAAAGTTGCTGATGTGTTAGATAAAGGTTAAGATTGGCATCAGATTTATCAAATATTATTAAAGAAGAACTTTCTAATACTTTAGAACAGTTATTATCAAAAAACTTCACAATTAATGGGACTAATGAAGCAAGTGCTTCAAATATTAGTTCTACTCAAAGTATAGAAGTTGCAATTAAGTTTTCATTTAAAGATACAATAAGTAATTGGAAATTTTATATTCCTACAAGTAGTGCAACAAAATTTGAATACTTAATGTTAGGTGGAATGGGAGATTTAAAAGAGCATATTGATGATGAAATTGCAGATGCAATTAATGAAATTATTTCAAATGTTTGTGGTTCTATTTCTACTTCCGTTAATGCTCAAGGTTTTGATGACATAGGAAGTATAAAATCTGAAGTTCTTAAATCTTCAATAATAGAAAATTCTACGCTTCCCTTTGGAGAAAATACCTTTGATTTTGATATTTCAATGGACGATGAAAAAGTTTCAATATTAATTAATTTTGATGACATAATATTGCCTTTTATAAGTGAAATCACAGGAAAAGAAGTAGAAAAAACTGCTGAAACACTAGCCCCAGAAGCTCCTATTCCAACGGCTTCTGAAGCTCCTTCTGCTTTAAGCAGTGAAGTTTCTTCTGTTTCTGCTTTGTTAAATGATACTTCCGCAAAAAACTTAAAACTGCTTTTTGATATAAAACTGAGATTAAGTGTGCGCTTAGGAAGAAAGATATTTTTATTAAAAGATATTTTACGTTGGGATATTGGTGAAATTATTGAACTTGAACAAATGGTTAATGAACCTTTAGAAATTTTAGTCAATGGAATTAAAATAGGTGAAGGTGAAGCTGTTATTGTTGAAGGAAAATTTGGCTTAAAGATTAAAAATATTGGAAATGAAATGACACGCTTAAGTCAAATCGGATTAGGATAATATATGGATAAGAGTACCGTTATTGGGGTTGCAGCAGGATGGAGTTTTGTTGCACTTGCTATTATTTTGGGTGGAGTTGGTTTTGGTCCATATATTGATATTCCTTCTGTTATTATTGTTATTGGGGGAACTACTGCTGTTACTGCTGGGCAATTTGAGGCAGGAGATTTAAAAAGATTTACACCTGCATTAAAAGCAGCATTCAATACAGTAAAAGTAGAAACACTTCCTGAACTAATAGAAAAAATTACTTTTTATGCAACTGAAATCAAAAAACATGGTGTAATGCAAATTGAACAAAAAATCCTTGAAGAAAAAAATCCTTTTTTCAAAGAAGCTTTTCAATTATTAGTTGATGGAACCAAACCAGATGTTTTAGTGCCTATGTTGGAACTAAAAAACGAGCATATGGATATTAGGCATGGAACAATGATTTCAGTATTTGGAAATATTGGAGGAACAGCGGGTGCTATGGGAATGATTGGGACACTTGTTGGTCTTGTTGCAATGCTTGCGAATTTATCTGATCCAGCTGCCGTTGGGCCTGCTATGGCAGTTGCATTATTAACTACAATGTATGGAGCATTACTTGGTACATTATTTGCAGGTATCATTGAAAGTAAGTTAGCACAAAAACACAAGGTAGAAATGATTGCTAATGAAGTAGTTATTGCGGGTACTGCAATGATAGCTGCAGAAGAATCTATTGGTAATATAAAAATGAAACTAAATGCAATTTTAGTTGAAATACCTGAATAAAGATTGATTTATGGCTGATAAAAAATGTCCGGAATGTGAAAAATGTTTACCTGGTTGGTTGGTACAATTTGGTGATTTAATGTCTTTATTATTAACATTTTTTATTCTTTTATTGTCTATGGCTGTAATGGATAAAAAAACAGTTGAAGAGTATTTTGATGTAATGAAAAAAGCCATGGGTTTTTTAGATCAAAATGCTGATGTAAGAGATCATACAGAAAACCATGGTTCCAGTGATACAACAGGCTCAGAAGAAGCTGATTCCGCTGATGTTAATGAACAAGCAGCAGAAATAGAAGAAATATTAGAAGAAATTAATCAAAGTACGAATATTGAAACCGAACAGTTAGAAATAACTAAGGGTAAAAATGAGTTTACTTTAGATATTCCTTCCAGTTTGATGTTTGAAGAAGGTGAATATGAATTAGCCAACAGAAGTTCTAAAATATTTATTGCAAAAATTGCAAGAGTTATTAGAACAATGCCTCAAAATTTCTCTATAGAAATCATAGGACATACTAATTCGAATACAGTAACAGGTAATTCTTTGCCAAGAGACGGCTGGGATTTATCTGCTTTAAGGGCTATTTCCGTTGTTAAAGAACTAATTAAAAATAGAATTGATCCTGCACAATTAAAAGTATCTGGTTATTCTTCTTTTCACCCAAAAAGTGAAGTTGCAGCAGAAAATAGAAGAGTTGAAATGAAGTTTTACTCTGATGAAAGTCAAAGTAATTTACTAGAAGAAGAAAGTTTCTTTGATAGGTTGGAATAAGATGGATATTAATACTAATGTTAGTTTAGCGAATTTAAACAGTGAGAATCTAAAAAAAGTAGATGCGAGTAAAACTGAAGATAAGGCTATTAGAGCTGTAAGCAATGACTTTGAATCCTTTTTTACCCAACAGTTATTAGATATATCATTAAAAGAGACTAAAGTTGCAGGTGAAGGTGTTGGAGCTGATATTTTCCAAGGAATGTATACGGATGCAATTTCACGAAGCTCAGCTGGTAGTTTTGGTATTTCTGATATGCTTTATGAGTTTTTGAGTAAAGAGAATAAAAAAGGCAATAATAATGATAAATAATAAAATTAATACCATGCTTAGTATTATTGCAAAAATGAAACAATCTATAATAGATGATATAGAAGACATAAAAAAAGCAAAACACGAAAATTTACTTAAAAGAAACGATTCAAAACAAGAGTTGATTGATGCTTTGGGCCATGAAAAAGAATTATTAAATGAAGAATTAGTTAAAGAAGTTCAAAAAGGTGGAAATATTGAAGATTATAAAGAATCAATAGAAAACCTTGAGTCTGAGTTAAAAGACTTGTATTCATTAAACCATAAACTTGCAAGTATTGTTTTGCCTATTAAAGAAATGTATAAAGATATTGTAGATGAAATATCAGAACAAAATGGAGGAAAACTTATTGATATTAAGGTTTAATCTTCTCTTTTTACTTTTAATGCTTTGCCACCTTAATGCTATAGATGTTTTAATTGCTAAAAATAAAATTTCTTATAATGCTCCTATTTTAAAAAAAGATTTACGTTTACTCTCTGTTGAAAAAATAAAAAAAAGATGTGAACCTTTGAGCCTTAAAAGATTGGATAGTAACAAATTTATTGCAAAACACTTTATTAATAAAAATACAGTTATTTGTGAATCCAGTGTTAAAGTGTATAAGAAAAATTCTGTTATTTTTAATTTTGGGAATATTCAGATTGAACAAAATGGGAAAATCATTTTTGAAAATGATAAATATATTACGATTAAAAAAAGCAATGGAAAATTAAAAAAGATTTACAAGAATGGACAAAATAAATGAATATGCTCTCTTTTTTAGGAAGAACTCCTACTATTGCTTTAAAAAAAGCTCAAGAAGAGTGCGGAGAAGAAGCTATTGTAATTTCTACAAAAAAAATATCTTCAAAAGCGGATAATGGCGAAGATATGTATGAAGTTATGGTTGCTTTAGAAGATGAATACGATGCTAAGTTTGAACCTAAATTTACAAAAAAAATTATTACTAAGAGTGATGATGTCCACAATAATAAAAAAGATAAAAAGTTTGCTGCTTCAGTATATGATTTTAGGACAGAAATCTTAAAAATGCAAGACTCTATTGCTCAAGTACAACAGTCCTTGTGGCATCCTAAATCACAACTTTTTGATTTAACTATACCAATAGAATTTGCTGAAATGTACAATTTATTTGAAAAAAATGAATTTGATCAAGAGATGACATATACAATTATGAAAAAGACGATTAAACAATTTCCTGTTCAAATGAAATCCAATAATAAAAAAGTAAAAGATTTTTTCAAATTGATTTTACGAAGAATTATACCTGTTAAACATGAAGTTCCCTTACGTAAGCATCAGCGTAAAATCATGATGATGGTTGGACCTACTGGCGTTGGTAAAACAACTACAATTGCAAAACTTGCTGCGCGTTATGCTTATAAATTAGGCCAGAACTATAAAGTTGGTATTATTACTTTGGATTCTTTTAGAGTAGGTGCTATTGAGCAATTACAAGCCTATACAAATATTATGCGTTTGCCTTTAGAAGTAGTTAAAAAACCAGAAGAATTAGTAGAAGCACTATTGAGACTAAAAGATTGTAATTATATCTTTATAGATACAGCTGGATCTAGCCAATATGATGTAGATAAAATTGAAATGATTAATGAGTATCAAGACAGAGTGGATGAAATTCCTATTGATAAAATCCTAGTTTTACCCGCTAACGTAAAACAAAGCGATCTTTTAGATATTTATACGAATTATTCACGCTTGAATATTAATTATTTAACGTTTACTAAACTGGATGAGACAAAAAGTTTTGGAAATTTAATTTCTTTTTCTCATAAAACAAAAAAATCAATTATGTATTTTTCTATTGGACAAAACGTACCAGATGATCTTATTGTTGCAGATGCTTCTTATTTAATCGAGTGTTTTTCCCAATGTACACTGGTAAGAAGATAAATGTTTAATTCTATTTCAACACAAGCACATAAATTAATTAATTTAGCATCAAGGAAAGAAGAAAGTAGTATTAGTAGTGTAAAATCACGTACTAAACTTCTTACTATTACTTCAGGAAAAGGAGGTGTTGGGAAATCAACATTCTCAGCAAATATCGCTTATGTTCTTGCCTCTAAAGGGTATAAGGTAGCTATTCTGGATGCTGATATTGGTTTGGCTAATATGCAAGTCTTACTTGACTTAAAGCCTTCTGCTACCTTATTTGATTATATAGAAGGTAAAGCAAAACTAGAACGCGTATTATTAAAAACAAAATATGAAAATATTACTTTAATTGCAGGGAAAAGTGGTTATCAATACAGTAAAAATAACAGCTCTTTTGTTTTTACAAGAATTGTAAAAGATTTACTTGCTTTAAATCGTTTTGATTTTCTATTAATTGATACTGGGGCTGGTTTAAATGAGTATGTAAAAGAGTTTTTAGCTATTTCTCCAAATATCTTAGCTAT
>CAJXWI010000088.1 GCA_913062735.1 uncultured Arcobacter sp. | reverse complement strand
CAGTTAAAAGATTCTTATCGCTTATCTTTAAATAAAGGATACTGTGATCAAGGCTTAACAAGAGCAATGAATTATGCTTTTCAATGTTCAGCAGCAGTAAGAAATGCAACACAATTAGGAACAGGTTCCGTATCAGTAGCTTCAACAGCAGTAGCCAAAGCTAAGTCATTTTTTTCTGATACAAAAAATGTAAAAGCCTTGGTTATTGGTGCTGGTGAAATGAGTGAATTAACTATAAGGCATCTTCAAAAATCAGGTTTTTCTGTAGTTTTAGTAAGTAGAAATCTTAAAAAAGCAACACTTTTAGCTCAAAATTTTGATCAAGAAATAGAAGTAGAATCTTATGATAATATTAATTCTTTATTAAATGAAATTCCTTTATTGTTTACAGCAACATCAGCGCCTTATCCTATAATCACGCAAGATATGGTAAAAGATTGTTCTTTTAAGCGTTATTGGTTTGATATAGCAGTTCCAAGAGATATTGAGCGTATTAATAGCTCTAACTTAGAAGTGTTCGCAGTAGATGATTTGCAAGAAATCGTAAATGAGAATATGAAAGTACGGGCTATAAAAGCAAAAGAAGCTTATATCATAGTAAATAAATACTCTAAAGAATTTTTTACTTGGCTTAAATCCTTAGAAATTGACCCTGTTGTAAAACAAATGTATGTAAAAGCAAATACTGTTATTGAAAAGAAAATTGCTAATGCTATTTCTAAAGGGTATATTGATGCAAAAGATGAAAAAAATATTACCAAACTATGTGAAACTATTTTAAATGAATTTTTACATGAACCCACAAAACAATTAAAAACAATATCAAAAAGTCTTGAATCGGATGCTGTATTATCAACGGTTCAAAATATTTTTGCTCTGGACAATAAGAATAATAAAAACAATAAAAAATAGGAACAGTATATGAAATTCTCAAAAATGTTTATTCCAACAACAAAAGAAGCACCAAAAGATGCAAGTTTAGCTTCTCATCAATATTTAGTACGTGGTGGTTTTATTAACCAAACGGGTTCTGGTATTTATAATTATCTTCCTCTTGGAAAAATTGTTTTAGATAAAATTAGAGCAATCGTAAAAGAAGAGATGGATAAATCAGGAGCAAATGAAGTACAGTTTGGTTTTGTTACACCTTTAAGTTTTTGGGAACAATCTGGTCGTGCTTCAACAATGGGAAAAGAACTGCTTAAATTTACAGATAGAAAAAACACGGCTTATGTACTTTCTCCTACGAATGAAGAAACAGTAGTGGATTTGGTAAAAAACAGAATTACTTCTTATAAAAACTTGCCTGTAAATTTATATCAAATCTATACTAAATTTAGAGATGAAGCAAGACCAAGATTTGGTCTTATGAGGGGTCGTGAGTTTTTAATGAAAGATGCGTATTCTTTTCATGCTTCAAAAGAAGATTTAGTACGTGAATTTCATGTAATGGAACAAACGTATAAAAATGTTTTTACACGTTTAGGACTTGATTTTAGAGTAGTTGCAGCTGATTCTGGAGCTATTGGGGGGTCTGGTTCTAAAGAGTTTATGGTTTTAGCTAATTCAGGAGAAGATACTATTGTTGTTTGTCCTTCTTGTGAATACGGAGCTAATATTGAAGCTGCTAAAAGAACGCCTAAAAAACAAGTTGCACTTGAAAGTAAAGAACTAGAAAAAGTACATACTCCTGCTTTAAAAACAATTACTGAAGTAAGTGAATTTTTAAATATAGATTCGTATTACACAATGAAAGCTGTTATTAAAAAAGCTATTTTTGAAGAAAAAGTTGAAACAGTAGTATTTTTTATAAGAGGTACAGATAACTTAGAAGATACAAAAGCAGCAAGTGCAATTGGGGCTTTAGAATTAGAAGATGCAACGCAGGATGATTTAGAAGAAGCCAATTTAAAAGCTGGTTTTTGTGGAATAGTTGATTTCCCCCAAAATATCAAAGTAGTATTTGATAAAGAATTAGAAGGTGATAATAATATTGTTTGTGGAGCAAATGAAGTAGATTATCACTATAAAAACGTTAATCTAAGTTCTTTTGATTTAGACTATGTAGATTTAATTGCTGTTCAAGAAGGCGATGCTTGTCCTAATTGTCAAAGCGCATTAGAATATACAAAAGGAATCGAAGCTGGGCATATTTTTCAATTAGGTTCTAAATACTCAAGTGCAATGGATGCTAAGTTTTTAGACCAAAATGGAAAATCACAGCCTTTTGAAATGGGATGTTATGGTATTGGTGTTTCAAGATTGGTTGCAGCAGTAATTGAGCAAAATCATGATGAAAAAGGTTCAATTTGGACAAAAGAAACGGCTCCTTTTCAAGTAGATATTATTGTATCAAATGCAAAAAAAGAAGAAGAATTAAATGCAGGTTTAAAAATATATGAAGCATTAAACGAACAAGGCATTGAAACAATTATTGATGATAGATTAAAAGAGCGATTTGGTTTTAAAATGGGTGACTTTGAATTAATTGGTTTTCCTTATGCCGTTGTCGTTGGAAAAAAACTACAAGAGGGTATGGTTGAATTAATTAACCGTAAAACGCTTGAAAAAGAAGAAGTAAAACTAGAAGATATCGTTTCTAAGATAAGCGATATTCTAAAAAAATAATTATTTTTGATATTTAATTGATTATTTTGGTTATAATTCTGCAATTAAAATAAACAAAAGAAATAAATATGTTAGTATTTACATCTAATGTTTTAAAATCAAGGAGTTAGAATGGAAAATGTTTCTGAAGTTTTTGGAGCGTATGCCCTAAGTATTATGTTTGCATTAGCAATTTTTGTAATAGGAAAATTTGTAGCTAGAAAAGCAACAGATATTATAATTGCACTAATGGGAAAAAAGAAAGGTATGGATGAAACCTTACTTAATTTTTTCTCTGGCTTAATTTATTACGCCTTACTTGTAATGGTTGTTTTGGCAGCTTTAGATCAAGTAGGTATTAATACAACTTCTTTCTTAGCAATCCTTGGTGCTGCTGGTTTAGCTATTGGTTTAGCACTAAAAGATTCTTTGTCTAACTTCGCTTCTGGTGTTATGTTGGTATTTTTTAAACCTTTTAAAATTGGAGATGTCGTTAATGCAGGTGGAGTCACTGGAAAAGTAATTCATATTCACTTATTTAACACAGAATTCACAACGCCAGATAATCAAAAGATTTTAGTACCAAACTCAGCAATTACAAGTGGTGCTATTACTAATATTAATGCTCATAATAAAAGAAGAGTGGATTTAGTAATTGGAATTGGTTATGACGATGACATTAAAAAAGCAAAAAATATCTTAAATTCTATTGTAGAAGAGCATGAAAAAGTTTTAATAAAAGATGGTATTACCGTTGCTGTTTCTGAGCTTGCTGATTCAAGTGTGAATTTTGTAGTACGTGCTTGGGTTAAAACACCTGATTATTGGGATGTTAAATTCTTTTTAACGGAAGAAATCAAATTACGTTTTGATAAAGAAGGTATTTCTATTCCTTATCCACAAACAGATGTGCATTTATACAAAAAAGATTAATCTACCCCTTGAGTTAAGAGAAATCTTACGTTATTTACAAGAAGAAGGCTTTAGAGCTGTTCTTGTAGGTGGCTGTGTAAGAGATTTTTTCTTAGAACTTCCTATTAAGGACTATGATATTGAAGTATTTAATATCAAAGACTATGATACCCTTGTTTCAAAACTAGAAAAATTTGGCAAAATAAACCTTGTTGGAAAAAGTTTTGGAATCTTAAAACTGCAAACAAAAAATCATGAATTTGATTTTGCTCTTCCCAGACTTGAAACCAAAGTAGGCTTAGGACATAAAGGTTTTGATGTAGAAATTAATCCCAAACTTTCCTTTAAGCAAGCAAGTCTTAGAAGAGATTTTACTATTAATGCTCTTGGTTATGATTATAATAGCGATGAAATTTTGGATTATCATAAGGGGCTTGATGATTTAAAAACTAAAACCTTAAAACATATCAATGAAAAAACGTTTATAGAAGACCCTTTACGAGTCTACAGGGCCATTCAATTTTGTGCGCGTTTTGAGTTTAACTTAGATAAAAAAACCTTTTTATTGTGTAAAGCTTTAGTTGACAGCAATGCCTTAGATGAATTACCAAAAGAACGTATTTATGATGAGTTTAAAAAGCTCTTTTTAAAATCTTCCAAACCCTCACTTGGCTTTACACTTTTAAAAGACTTAGGTATATTAAAATACTATGAAGAATTAGAAGCTTTACTTAGCTGTGAGCAAGATCGCGAATATCACCCAGAAGGCAATGTATGGATACATACTTTAATGACTTTAGATGAAATGGCCAAGATTAAAACAGGGAATAATAAAAGAGATTTAATGCTGTTTTTATCTCTTCTTTGCCACGACTTAGGAAAACCTTTTTGTACAGAAGAAATCAATGGACACATCACTTCTTATAAGCATGAAAGCTTAGGAATAAAACCTACAATTTCTTTTTTAAATAAACTATTAGATGACAAAAAACTAATAGAAGAAGTGTGTTTAATGGTTAAATACCACCTGATACCATTTGCATTTTTTAAACAAAATCCTAGCCTTAAAGCAATAAAGCGTTTGTCTACTAAAGTCAATATTGAAAATTTATGTTTGGTATGTTTGGCTGATTGTTTAGGAAGAGATATAAAAGATAAAGAAAAATGTCCCAAAGCTATTGAGTATTTATTAAATGAAGCAAAAAAATTGGATATTCACAATGAGCCATTAAAAAAACTTGTACTTGGAAGAGATTTGTTAAGTATGGGTTTTAAGCCTTCTAAAGCCTTTAAAACTATCCTTGATTTTGCTTATGATTTACAAATTGATGAAAACAAAAATAAAGAAGAAATTTTTACAGAAATCCAAAAAAAGTTTAGGGTTTGATAATATAATTTGGACTTCCATTAACACTGTGATAAATAGTAACTCCGTATTTTTTAGAATAATATCTTAAAAGCTGTTTTTGTAGTATTGGCTCAATAGAAGGGGTAAACCAAGCATTATTTGAAATAACAAGCATGTGTTTTACATTTCCTAAATTCTCAAATAAAATATCATTTGTGGCTTCATAACAAATAGCATTTCTAAAGCTAATTGCATTGATATTAAAATCAGTGGCTTTAGAAGCTTTTAAAAAGTCTTGCGCGCCTTCATAAAAAATATCATTTATATAGTTTGCAATAACTTCAGGCAGAGGTACTGCTTCTCCAAAAGGTACCAAGACTACCTTGTTTGCAATGCTTAGTTTGTTCTTTGAAAAATGATAAGAAGAGTTGTAATAATTGTTATCTTCTTGGTTTAAAGCGCCTACAATTATATCTATTTTAGAAGATTTTTCTAATAAGAAATTTAAAAGTTCTTCATTTTTATTAAGCACTAAAGGATAAGCAGTTTCAGGTAAAACAATTAAATCGTAATCATGTTCAATGGCATTTGTGATGAGTCTGTTATTAAGAGCTACAATCTCACTTCTTTTATCTTGTTTCCATTTATTTTCTTGTTTGATATTAATTTCTGGCATAAATATTTTAAGATTTACATCTTGGCTTAGAGCAACTTTTTGATCAAGGGCAAAACATAGGGGAAAAAGAAATAAAACTTTATAGTATTTTTTAAACACAGACAAAATAAGCATAGAAAGAATTATTAAAACAAAAGCCTCTTTTTGAATTGAAAAAATAGAATTAACAAACAAAAGTTCTGGCTGTAACCAGTTAAAACCAAAGGGATGCACAAAAGATAAAACAAATAAAGAAAAAGCTTTGAAATATATATTTTCAAATAAAGCCATTAAATAAAAAATAATTCCATAAACCAAAGCAATGCCTAAAATTATAAGAGGAATTAAATAGCTTAAATCATAATAAACAAAAGAAAAACTAAGCCAGTAAAACCACAGTATTCCTATAAAAAATCCTGTAAAAAACAGTATTCTTTTAGAAGCGTTTATGATGGCAAAAATAGCACTAAGAGATAAAAAACTGTTTAAATAGATATTGCTGTAAGAAAAATATTCAAAATACAAAGAAGATGAGAATAAAAAAGAAATAAGTAAAGCTAAAGAAATGGAAGTAAAAATGGATTGCTTTGATTTCATGTATTGTCTTTTTTGCAATATTGTATCAAAATATTTATGAAATATATGTTTTAAGCTAGTCTAATGTAGTTTTCGATAAAATAATCCACTTTATAAAATACCCAAAGGATTATACATGAATGGAAGTGCAGACTTAATAAGTTCTCTTTTACCCCTAGTTGCGTTATTCGCAATTTTTTACTTTTTAATTATCAGACCACAGCAAAAACAAGCTAAAACTCATAAAGAGATGTTAGCTAATTTAGCTAAAGGTGATAAAGTAGTTACAAGTGGCGGTCTTATTGTTGAAATTGTAAAAGTTGAAGATGACTTTTTCTCAGTTAAAAATGCTGACAATTCAGAAATGAAACTTGTTAAAGAATTTGTTTCTAAAAAATTCGACTAATATTTATTTAACTCTTTTTTAAAGAGTTAAATCTACTCACTTAATCCAATCTAAGGAAAAGAGATTGAAAATCTTTAATTATAGACTCGTAATATTTATGTTAAGCATTATTTTTGGAATTGTTTTTGCTCTTCCCTCTTTTATGCAAACCAACCAAGGTAAGAAAATCAATTTAGGATTAGACTTACAAGGTGGATTACACATGTTACTTGGTGTAAATACCCAAGAAGCAGTTGTATCTAAGATAAAAACAATAGCAAGTTCGGTTAAGTATTTTACTGATGATGAAGATATTGTAATTGATGAACTTAAATTTACAAAAGAGAAAGTTAATTTTGTACTTTTAGATGCTGATGAAAAAATCAAACTAGATGAAATGTTAGGAAAAATAAAAGGTTTAGAGATTAATTTTAATACTGAACTTGAATATGAACTTAACTTAAGTCTTGAAGAAATTGAAATCACTAAAGATTTAGCAGTTAGTCAAGCAGTTGAAACAATAAGAAACAGATTAGATCAATTTGGTTTATCTGAACCTACTGTTGTACGGCAAGGTGCTGTTGATATAGTAGTTGAACTTCCTGGTATTAAAACTCAAGCTGAAGAAAAAGCAGCAAGAGAACTAATTTCAAAACCTTCTAAACTAGAATTAATGTCTGTTGATGAAGACAGAATGGATCAAGTATTTAATATGACAGCTGCACAAGCATCTGCTTATGGAAACGTAATTTTAGAACACTCAATAGATCCAACTCAGAAATTTTTAGTAAGAGAAATTCCTATTTTAACAGGCTCACAAGTAATTGATGCAAGTGTAGCTTTTGATCAAGGAAATCAAGCCATTATTAATTTTACTCTTAATGCAAGTGGTTCTAGAATTTTTGGAGATTATACTGCTAAAAGTGTAGGGCAACGATTAGCTGTTGTTTTAGATGGAAAAGTATATTCAGCTCCCGTAATACGTGAACGTATTGGTGGAGGAAGTGGTCAAATTTCTGGAGGTTTTACTTTAAGTGAAGCAGGTTCAGTTGCAATTGCCCTTCGTTCAGGAGCACTTCCAGCATCTGTAAATTTACTTGAAAAAAGATCAGTAGGACCTTCATTGGGAGCTGATAGTATTAAAGCATCTATGATGGCATTAATCTTTGGATTTTTACTTGTATTTGTATTTATGATTGTGTATTATGGATATGCAGGAATTATTGCAAATCTTGCACTTGTTACAAATATTTTTATCATTGTTGCCGTTATGGCAATGTTTGGCGCAACTTTAACCCTTCCAGGAATGGCAGGAATTGTTTTAACCATTGGTATGGCAGTTGATGCGAATGTTATTATTACTGAGAGAATCAGAGAGTTATTAAAACAAGGTCTCTCAATTCCTAAAGCTATTGAAGATGGTTACTCAAATGCAATGAGAGCTATTTTAGATGCAAATATTACAACACTATTAGTTGCTGTAATTTTATATGCTTATGGAACAGGACCTATTAAAGGTTTTGCTGTAACTATTTCTATTGGTATTTTAGCTTCTATGTTAACAGCAATTTTGGGAACACATGGTATTTATGAAGCCTTGGGTCAAAAAATGCAAAAAGACAAAAATTTAAGAAAATGGTTTGGTATTAAATAATGGAAATTTTTAAAAGCGAAAAAACATTTGATTTTATGGGAAAAAGATTACCTTTTTTAGGGTTCTCTGCTTTATTAGTTATTGCTTCATTGCTTTTACTTTTAACAAAAGGTTTAAACTATGGAGTTGATTTTGTAGGTGGTACTATTGTTCAAGTTAAATATGAACAAACAGCACCTATTAAAAATATTAGAGATATTTTAAACCAAACAGAAAACTTCAACAATTCAACTATTACAGAATTTGGAAGCCCTGATGAAGTTG
>CAJXWI010000087.1 GCA_913062735.1 uncultured Arcobacter sp. | reverse complement strand
CAATAATATCTCCTTGTATCATACAATATCAAGAAGATTATAAAAGAGCCTTTAATTTTTACTTAATATCAAAAGATATCAAGAAAAAAACAAAAGACACTGTAGAATAAAATGCTGTTCTTTTAGAAAAAAAGTACTTAGTTTTTCACTAAAATACCTTTTCCTACAATCGTTTTTACCTCTTTTATTTTATTGTTTTGATCATAATTTATAATAAGCACTACTTTTTGGCCAAGACTTTGAGTTTCATCTTGAGTAGCTAAAATCTCGTATAAACCAAAAGTAGCAAGATTCATAAAAGCGTGCCCTACAATTCTACTTGTTTTTATATTAGGACTGTAGCTTTGTGTAAAGGAATAGGTTTCACTTAAGCTATTGTCTTTTTCAAGCTTACTTTCAATTGCTTTTCCAATTTCTTTAATAACGTCTGCTCTTTTTGATCCAAGATTAAAAACAGATAAATCTTTTTGTTTTGGCTGATTCATTTCTTGTTTTATTGAACAAGCACTCATTATAAATATTAATGTCGCGTACATTGATACATATAAAAGCCTTGAAGCTGTTTTTTTTAACATTGTTTTCCTTTTTTGTAAAATTGATTAAAATAAATCGCTATTTTAGGTGCACTAGTATAAATAAATTTTATGTGGATTTTAGGGGAAATTTATTACAAATAAAATAGTGAATTTAATAAGATTAAACTAATAATATTTTAATTCAAAATATATGGTATTTTTACACATAAAAGAAGATTATATGCTACTATATATCTTTTTCATAAACATCAAATATATGTTTATGATTCAAGACTATCAATGCGCAAAATGCGTAAATTTAAGGATAAGAATATGAGTAAAATATTTTTAGATAGCTTGAAAACTAAACTAGACTCAATACATGAGCAAGGTTTATACAAACAAGAGAGAATATTAAATTCTCCTCAAGCATCAGATATTACGTTAAGTGACGGTTCAGAAGTAATCAACTTTTGTGCCAATAATTATTTAGGGCTAGCTAGTAATGCAAAAATGAAAAATGCAGCAGCAAAAGCGCTAGAAGAATTTGGGTATGGAGTAGCTTCTGTACGATTTATTTGTGGAACACAAAGCATACATAAAAAACTAGAAAAAAGTATTTCTTCTTTTTTACATACAGAAGATACTATTTTATATTCTTCTTGTTTTGATGCAAATACTGGTTTATTTGAAACACTTTTAGATGAAAACGATGCAATAATAAGCGATGAGTTAAATCACGCAAGTATAATTGATGGCGTACGTTTATGTAAAGCAAACAGATACAGATATAAAAATTCCAATATGCAATCCTTGGAAGAACAATTGATTGAAGCAAAAGATTCAAAATTCAAACTCATTGTAACTGATGGTGTATTTTCTATGGATGGTTCTTTAGCTAACTTGCCAGAGATTTGTATTTTAGCAAAAAAATATGATGCTATCTTAATGGTAGATGATTCTCATAGTATTGGAGTATTAGGAGATCAAGGAAGAGGAACTCCTTCTCATTATGGATTAGAAGATCAAATTGATATTTATACAGGAACGCTAGGAAAAGCTCTTGGAGGTGCTAGTGGAGGATATACTTCAGGGCGCGCTAATATAATTGAGTATTTAAGGCAACGCTCACGTCCTTATTTATTTTCAAATTCTATTGCACCTATGGTAGCTGCTGCTTCTATAGAGGCTCTTAGTATTTTACAAGATTCAAAAGAGCTATTAATTACATTAAAAAACAACAGCAAATATTTCAGAGATGAGATGAGTAAAGCGGGTTTTGAATTAAAAGGTGCAGATCATGCCATTGTTCCTGTTTTATTAAAAGAAGCAAAATTAGCAAGTTTAATGGCTTCAAAACTCTTAGAAAAAGGGATTTATGTTATTGCTTTTTCTTTTCCTGTTGTTGCAAAAGGACAAGCGCGTATAAGAATACAACTTAGTGCAACACACACTAAAGATCAATTAGATAAAGCTATTGCTGCTTTTATTAGCATTGGTAAAGAACTGGGAGTAATTTCATGATGAAAGCTTTATCAAAATTACATAATAAAAAAGGAATTTGGCAAGTTGAAGCACCCATTCCTACGCCTGGACACAATGATTTATTAATTAAAATTAAAAAAACAGCCATTTGTGGTACTGATATCCATATTTATAATTGGGATGAATGGGCACAAAGAACTATACCTACTCCTATGATTGTAGGACATGAATTTGTGGGAGTTGTTGAAGCTATAGGAGAAGAGGTACGTGGCTTTAAAATTGGAGACAGAGTTTCTGGTGAAGGTCATTTAACATGTGGGCATTGTAGAAACTGTAGAGCAGGACGCTTGCATTTATGTAGGAATACAAAAGGTGTAGGGGTTAATATTCAAGGATGTTTTGCACAATATTTGTGTTTGCCTGCTTTTAATGCTTTTAAACTGCCCTCTTCTATTAGCGATTCACAAGCTGCTATCTTTGATCCCTTTGGTAATGCTGTACATACTGCTTTGTCTTTTGATTTAGTAGGTGAAGATATTTTAATTACAGGAGCTGGTCCTATTGGAGCAATGGCAGCTTCTGTTGCTTCTCATGTAGGCGCACGTCATATTGTAATAACAGATATAAATGAACACCGTTTATCACTTGCTTCTAAAATGGGCGCAACTAGAACGGTTAATGTAGCCAAGGAATCACTAGAAGAAGTTATGAAAAGTTTAAATATGTGTGAAGGTTTTGATGTTGGACTTGAAATGTCAGGTGCACCTTCTGCTTTTAAATCCATGCTTAAAAATATGAACAACGGTGGGAAGATTGCTATGTTAGGAATTCCTCCTAATGAAATGGCAATATCATGGGATGAAGTCATCTTTAAAGGTTTAATCATAAAAGGAATTTATGGTCGAGAAATGTTTGAAACCTGGTATAAAATGGCCAATTTAATTCAATCTGGCTTAGATTTAAACCCTATTATTACACACGAATTTAAAATGAAGGATTTCCAAGATGGTTTTGATGTTATGAACTCAGGATTATCTGGAAAAGTTATTTTAGATTGGCAAGAATAAAAACAAAGGATTTTCCTTTGTTTTTCTCTCTTTTATCCAACGCTCTTTATATTTAAATAATAAATCAGAACAAATAAATATATCTATTTTTTAAATAAAATTCTTCCTTGTAATGAGACTGTAATTAATTAGTGCTATACTTTTCTTATGAAAGAAAAAATATATGTCATCGACACAAACATCATTTTGCAAAATATCCAAAACCTATACAGAGTCTCTGATAACGGTACAAATATTTTAGTCGTACCAGAAACTGTTCTTTTTGAATTAGAAGACAAAAAAAAGTTATCAAACGAATTGGGTTATTATTCTAGATCATTTGCCAGATTATTGGCAAAAATGAAAACAAAAGAAATTGATCACAAAAGAGGTTTTAAAGTAGTTAAATACTTTAATGATGAACTGGTACTTCATGTTATTGCTAAAGATGAATATGAGGAGAATATTGAGCAAGTGCATTTAAGTGAATGCAATGATAAACGTATTATTGAAGTGGCTGTTATTGCCCAAGAATACTATAAAGGCTCACAAGTAATATTTTTATCTTTAGATGTATATGCAAGAACTTTTGCACAATTTAAAGCTATAAAAGCAGAAACACTTCATGATGATAAATCAACAGTTCCGCGTTTTGAATTTGTTAAAAATATTGACTTAGACTCTTCTGTATTTAATACCTTAGATGGTAAAAAAATAGAGGATATTGATAAAGAATACAGTCTTCAAAACTTTTCTTATTCTTTTAACAGTGAAGATGGAAACAAAGCTTACGCGCTTGTGTATAATAAGAAGCTTGACATTTTAAAAGAAAACGATTTTAAAGCCTTAAGTGTAAAACCTGTAAATTTGAAACAAAAACTTTTTACAAAAGCAATATTGTCTAATGCATTTGATTTATTAGTAATTGATGCAAAAGCAGGTTCTGGAAAAACATTAATGTCTGTAGTATCTGCAATTAGACTTATTGATCTGGGAATGTATGATAAAATAATTTATGTGAGGAACTCAGTTGAATCCTTAGATAAGGGTGCTGATATTGGTTATTTATCTGGAAATGATGAGAAGTTCAGAATTTATAATATGGCATTAAATGATACCCTCGAATTCATCTCTAAAAAACATCTTAAAAAAAGTGAAAACAAAGAAAATAAAGAATCCATTGAATCAAAAATAAATGAACTTATGAGTAAATATTGTATAGAGACCTTATGGCCAGGAGAAGCAAGAGGAAGAACTTTAGGCAATGCGATTGTTATAATGGATGAGTGGCAGAATTCAAGTGAAAAGACCACACAACTTATCTTATCAAGGTTAGATGAAACATGTATGGCTATTGTTATTGGTTCAAACAGACAAATTGACAATATGTATTTAAATAAATACAATAATGGTTTAACCTCTTTACTTAAACAAACCAACAATACCCACGAAGAACTAAAAATGTTTGCAATAGAATTAGAAAAAGCAGTTCGTGGAAAATTTGCGGAATTTACAGAACGTATTTTTGAAAAAGACAATAAATAGTTCTTTTTTTAATATTATTATTTAGAATTTCTTAGTTTTAACGTTTATTCATAAGCATCCCAATGATTTAAATAAAAAACTATTGTGTAATTCTTTTTTTTGTAAGCTCTTCTTTTAAAATTATAGTTCTACTGTGCGTTCCTGAAGAAATTAAAACTCTTTTATCAAATATTTGTACGTCAAAAACATAAACTTTATCTCGTATTTCTTTAAAAGTAGCCACAATTCTTACTTGAGTATTTTTTTGTATACGTGAGGCATGATTAATATTAACAATTACACCCACAGATACTTCATCTTTTTTTAGAAGATGTTGCATCAAGGAAGTAGCAGGAATTTCCATCAAGGTAAATATCCTGCTTGTTAATAATAATTTGGAAGAACTCTGTGTTTGTTCTGTTTCTAAATCTTTTTCTTTTATTGCATAAAGTACTTCAAAACTATCACTTAAATTCATTTAAACTCCATAATAAGTAATTTTAAAGAAAGACTATACATCATTTGTACTTACATATAGTTATTTTTATATTATTTAGTTGATTTTTTTACATTATTTCTTTTATATAATATTAAAAATAAAAATTTTAATTAATATCTCCAAAAAATCTATGAAAACTTTTTCATATTAAGATACCAATTACAGATATTTATACTCTAATAAATATTGTGTAATAGAAAATATTTTTCTTTTATTAAATAATACTATCTAAAAAAACAAGGGCCAAAAAAAATTATTATTTTAATTTACAATTTGTTTTTTCTAAATTTTTGAGAATTAAAGGGAACATAATCTTTATTAATTTTATAATTTTATTTACAAAATTATATAAGCAGTCACTAGTGCCTATGAAAAAACTTCTTTAATCTCTAAATATCTTTCCAATGAGAAAGATGTTTAGGATCTAAATTCTTTTTTATATGCAAACATAAAAGTGGAAAAAACTCCAAAAAGTCTTTTTCCAAAGCATCTATATTATTGCAAACAGCAGGATAATAAGAAGAAGCACTTTCTCTTTTTAATAAGCGAGGAGACAAACGCTTGTCCATACGTAAAAAAGATTTTTCCAAATCTTCCATACTTTTATATTTACTTAAAAATTCATAAGCAATAAGATTAGAAACAAAATCCTTTGCTTTTATAGGAAAAGAATTTTTTCGTAAAGCGGCCTCTTTATAAAAGTCACTAAGATATTCTTCTAAAGAAACATGAGAAAATACTTGCCAATGTTTTGTTAAAAAATAATCATAGGTCAAATCAATAACAACTGCTTTAAGCAGTCCTTTTTCTCTTAGACTTTTCTTACTTTTTGCTACTATTTCATGTGAGTCTGTAAAAGAATCAATTTCTTGATGGATTTTCATACCCCTTATAAGCTCACTACTAGCACCTTGCCAGTATCTTCCTTTCATTGGATCATTTAATATATTTCCCAATTGAAAGTCTGTTTTTCCTTCTGATAAAAATAAGTGTGCCAACCAATTCATTTAATATCCAAGTAGTTCTTTTGTATTAAAAGAAGTATACACTAAAATAATAAACAAAGAATGAAAGCAGATTTTTTTGGTTATAATTAGAAAAAAAACAAAGAGAGACTATGAGTAAAATTAAAGAACTAGAAAAACTATTAAAAGAAGACGTTTTAGTTGAAGTAGAAGAAAACATTGAAGAAGCCCTTAATATACTTGATAAAAAAAGAAACAATAAAGAAGCAAAAGAAGAATTAGAATATATGGAAGAAATCCAAGCCTATTTTAATGATGTTATTTTAGATATCGACAACAATAAATTAAGCGAAAAAGTTGCTGAAGATATTCTTGAAGTTTTAGAAGAAATGAGAATTGAAAATCAAGTTTAAGAAGTAGGAGAGACATGTTAGATTTAGAAATATATCAAATCGTTAATATTTTGGCTGTGGGCATAGGCCTATGCTTTGGAATGATTGCTCAAAAAAAACAATTTTGTTTTTCGGGATCTATTAAAGATTATATTCTAACAAAATCTACTAAACGTGCTTCTTCTGTAATTATGGCAATGCTTATTGCTGTAATATCATCACAGAGCTTATTTATTTACTACGATATTGATATTAGCCAAAGTATTTATTATAAAGAAGATATCAATTATTTTGCTATTATTTTTGGTTCTTGTTTATTTGGAGCAGGAATGATGATAGCAGATGGCTGTGGAAATAGGTCACTAATAAAATTTTCCCAAGGGGATAGTAATGCTTTAGTAACCTTATTATTTATTGCTATCTTTGCTTATGGTACAAGTAAAGGCTTTTTATCAGGCTTTTTACGTCCTTTTACCCAAAATGACTATTTAATAGAACTTTCATCTTATATAACGAATACAGCAGTAAATATATATGCTTTAATATTTGTTTTACTTTTATTACTGGTAATTTTTGTAAGAAAAATCAAACGCATTTTTTCTTTAGCAGATGGTTTTTTCATAGGTTTACTCATTGCTTGTGCTTGGGCACTTACTGGGATTTTAGGGGATGAAAGTATGGAAAGACTCATTGATTTACAAGCCATAAGTTTTATTTATCCCAGTGCTCAAAGTTTAGAGCTTTTTATGTTTTATCAAGTAAACGAATTGCAGTTTTCAGTTGCATTATTATTAGGCGTTATTATAGGTTCCTTTTTAATGTCATCTATGAACAAAAAATACAGTTTTGGATGTACTTCTAATGTAAATATGAATAAAGTAAAATATAATATGATTGGTGGAGCACTTATGGGAACAGGCGGAATATTATCTATTGGTTGCACCGTAGGTCAAGGCTTAAGTGGGTTATCTACTCTTGCTTTTTCATCTTTTTTAGCCATTATTTGTATTTTTATCTCAGGATTTATAACAGCAAAAATTTTAAATAAATACAATAAATTACCTATGTGTTTTATCTTTGAGTGGAACGATACCACAAATTATCAAATTTAAAACCATCTGCTTACTTTGCTCTTGTATTCTAAGTAGGCTGTTCCAAAAACAGACTCAAGGTATTTTTCTTCTTTTGAAATAACTAAATAATTCATAATCAAAAGCAAGGGAAATAAAAATGAAAAAATCAAAAAAGAGTTTAAGAACAAAGAAAAGCCAAGATATATTCCACTCATTGACAAATAAATAGGATTTCTTGAATATTCAAAAGCACCATTCGTACAAAGTGCTTTAGAATCCTCTTTTAATGAAGCACTGGTATTAAACTTTTTCATACTTAAAAAAGAAAAACGTGCAAAAACGACACTTGTAAGAAACATAAATAATGAAAAATAGAAATACCTAGTATTAAATTCATAGTCTAAAAAGAAAACTTCAATAAATAAACCCAAGAAGAACGCAAACAAATAGATAAGAGGAGGAGGAATAATTTTCTTTAAAGAGAGCTTCTTTTCCATTCTTTTTCCTTAAGCTATACTATTATAAACAACTGGCATTTGCCCCTGCCATTTATTCCAAACATTTCTGTCTTCATGTAAAGTGCTCATTAAATCTGCCACATTAATTCTAGAAGTTGTACCTGAATTAAAGATAGCACTTCTAGTTGGGGAAGGATGTAATTCGTACTTGCTTTTTTCTATCTCATCAATTAATGCATCTGGCCTTACAACACACCATTGCAAATATTTATTATTTTGCCCAATGTTTTTTCTTAAATAATCGCTTGCATTTTCATTGTCTTTATGAGGCGGAATTAAATTACGAATTACAGACATGATGCAATTTTGTGCAAAAGAATTTTTTTCATTTAAATCACGATTAGAATTACCCGCAGTATTCATTAAAATAAACTTTTTAATATTTTTTTCTTTTTTT
>CAJXWI010000086.1 GCA_913062735.1 uncultured Arcobacter sp. | reverse complement strand
GGGTATATATAAAGGATTCACATGAAGAAGTTAAGCGCAAAAGATGTTACCTCAGAGGTTTTATTTAACAAAAGAAGAAACTTTTTAAAATTAGGAGCTGCTAGTATTGTTGCTTCCTCTGCTTTGGTTGATCTTATGGCAAAAGAGAATTTACCTTTAGCAAACCTAAAATATTTAAAAGATGCAAATGAAAATGATTTAAAATTAAATACCTTTAAAGAAATCACTTCTTATAACAACTTTTATGAGTTTACTACTTCCAAAGAGAAAGTAAAAGATTTAGCAAAAGATATGGATACAAGTTCATGGAAAATTACAATTGATGGTTTGGTTAAAAATCCTATTACTATTGATGTACAAGATTTAATTAAAAAGTACGCGCTAGAAGAGCGAATCTATAGATTCAGATGTGTTGAGGGATGGGCTATGGTTGTGCCTTGGATTGGTTTTGAATTAAAAAAATTAATAGAAGATGTAGCACCTCTAGGAAAAGCTAAATATGTAAAATTTACAACCAAATACGATACAGAAATGTTTCCCGATCAAAGCAGAGGCGTATTTTCATCTATTACCTATCCTTATGTAGAAGGTTTACGTATGGATGAAGCAATGAATCCCTTGACTCTTTTAGCTGTTGGTTTATATGGAAAAACACTAGAAGGACAAAATGGAGCACCTATTCGTTTAGTAGTGCCTTGGAAATATGGTTTTAAATCAATAAAATCCATTGATAAAATCACTTTTTTAGAGGAAGAGCCTTTAAATACCTGGCAAGCGCAAAATAAAAATGAATATGGTTTTTATGCTAATGTGAATCCCAAAGTGGATCATCCAAGATGGACACAAAAAAGAGAAAGAGTTTTAGGCTCATTTTTCAAGAAAAAAACCTTAGCTTTTAATGGTTATGAAAAAGAAGTAGGACATATGTATAAAGATATGGACTTAACAAAGAATTTTTAATGAAAAAGATTATCTGGTTTGTAGCTTTTTTACCCTTAGCATATATGTTACTTGAGTTGTTTATTTTTCAAAATGCAAGTGATCCTATTAAGTATATTTATTCTATTACAGGAACAGCTGCGATTGCTATTTTGTTTTTAACAACAACACTTTCTTTGTGGTTTAAAAAACTTGTAAAACATCGTCGTTTAATTGGTTTATTCGGATTTTTTTATGCTTTTTTACATATGGCAAATTTTTTGATTTTAGATATGGAATTGGATGTATTATTTGCACTAGAAGAAACCTTGGATAAACCTTTTATATATTTAGGCATGATTTCTTTTACTGCTTTAGTATTTATGAGTGTAACCTCTACTAAAATATTATTCAAGAAATACAATAAATATCATAAGGTTTTGTATTTAGTATTAATTCTAACAACAATTCATTTTGTAATGGCACAAAAATCTTTGTCTATTTTACAATTTACCTATTTAGGAATATTTGCAGTGATCTTATTAGCAAAAATAAATAAAAAAACAAAATTCTTTACTTTTAAAGAAAAGATAAAAGCCTAAAACTTTTATCTTTTTAAAGAAAATAAAGCCAAAAGTGCTGTAAAACTCATCATAATAAAAATAGGCGTTAGCGTACTTGTTTCAATTAATGAAGCTAAAAAACCAATAAAGCCTCCAATAAAAAACTCACTAATTCCAATAACAGCATTTGCAACCCCTGCATCTTTTTTAAAAAAATCCAAGGCACAAGCCATTGCATTTCCAAAAATAAACCCTAAAGAACCTATGTATAACATCAAGAAAATAAGTACAGCATACAAGTTAGGATTAAACGAAATACCTATTAAAACAAGGCCCGCAAATATTTGTAAATATATTCCATATTTTAATATTTGAGAGGGAGGGATATCTTTAATAAGTTTGATATTAATACGTGTAAAAATAATCATCATGAGTACATTTGCAGCAAAAAATAAAGGAAAAACATCTTGTGAAACTGAGAAATATTCCATATAAATAAAAGGACTTTTTTGAATAAAAATAAACATTCCTGCAAAAGCAAAAGATACAGCTAGAATATAAGCAATTGCTTGTTTGTGTTTTAAAACATTAAGATAGGCTTGAATTATTTTAGTATTACTTCTCTCCCCTGTTATTGGAAGTTTAAAGTAAATTAAAATAAGAACACAAAGAGAATAAATTCCTAAAAATAAGAAAATATAATTCCATACAAAAAATGAAATAACAATGGAACCTAAAGTAGGTGCAATCATAGGTGCTATCATCATAATTGAAGCAATAGTTGAAAAAACTTTTGCAGCTTCTTTGCCTTTGAATAAATCGCGAACAATTGCGCCCGTATTTACAACAGCCATTGCTCCAAAAAATGCCTGTATGCCTCTAAAAATATACAGCAGTTCAAGAGTATTTGCTAAAAATAATATAAAAGAAGAAATACAAAAGCCAAAAAGACCTAACATAGCTGTATTTTTTCTTCCCATTCTATCGGATAATATGCCTCCAACAAACTGTCCAAAAGCAAAAAAGAATAAATAAATACTAATAGTAATTTCAATATTAGAAATGGATACGCCAAAGTCTTTTGCCATAGATGGAATAGCTGGTAAATAAGCATCAATAGCTAAGGGCGTTACCGAAGATAAAAGTGCTAATAATAAGATAAGTTGTAAGTGATTGTGTGCTGTTTTCATAAGAGAAATCATACAAAAAACTGACTTTGAGTTTGTATTAGTTATACTCCTTTTAATCTAGAACCACAGGATAAAAAATTGAGCCAAAAATATTTAATGTATAAAATTGTTGCGTTAGGAATATTTACCTTAATAATTGCCATGGGAGTAAGACAAAGTTTTGGAATGTTTTTGCCAAGCTTTGAAGAAAGCTTAAATATTTCAAGAGCATCTTTTGGTTTAACCCTAGCAATTCAACATCTTTTATTTGGATTAGCCCAACCTTTTGTGGGATATTTAGCAGATAAATATGGGGGGTATAAACTACTAATTATTGGCTCATTTTTATATACTCTTGGTTTATATGCAGTTACCCTAATAAGTGATGCTTATGGTTTGTATCTTAGTTTAGGATTTTTAGTTGGGCTTGCTTTAAGTGCCTCTACTTATGTGGTAGTACTAGGAATTATTGCAAAAGTTGTACCTGCAAATATAAGAAGTACTGTATTTGGCTTAGCAACTGCTGCTGGTTCTTTTGGAATGTTTATTTTTATTCCTCTTACTCAAAAACTCTTAGAAAACTTTGAGAGTAATCAAATTTTTTATATCTTTTGTTTGTTTACGCTTTTAATGCTAATTGCAGGTGCTTTAATGAAAGTAGATGCTAAAAATGATGTAAGTGCAAGTACAGAAGAAATTACACTAAAACATGCTTTAAAAGTTTCTAAAACACACAGTGGATATATACGTTTAAATATCGGGTTTTTTGTTTGTGGTTTTCATGTAGCTTTTGTTGCGACGCATTTTCCTACGTATTTAAGTGATGAAGGAATATCTCCTTCTATTGCTATGTTGGCTTTTTCTTTTATTGGTTTATTTAATATTATTGGCTCCTTTACTTTTGGATATTTAGGGGACAGATATTCTAAGAGAAAACTTTTAGTAATACTCTATTCTTTAAGAGCCATTGTTTTTGCATTAATGTTAATTTTGCCATTTAATGGCACTACGGCTTTGTTATTTGGTGCTTGTATTGGACTTCTTTGGTTAGCTACTGTTCCTCTAACTTCTGGTATGGTTGTGCAAATATTTGGAATTAAAGCCTTGGGTACTTTATATGGAATCGTATTTTTATTTCACCAATTAGGAAGTTTTGCAGGCGCTTGGATAGGTGGAATTGTTTATGATGAAACAGGATCTTATAATAGTATTTGGTGGGCATCAGTGTTTTTAGCTATTTTAGCAGCTCTTGTTCATATCAATATGGATGATAAAAAAATAAAAGCGCAAAAGTCTTAGATTTTTGTTATACTTCTCAAAAAAGGAAAAACCATGTCATATGAAAGCATGATTACATTCGCATTCGCTATATTTATTTTTGGAATTACACCAGGTCCTGGTGTTTTTGCATTGATTTCAAATTCATTAAGTAATGGCATGAGGACATCCATTTCTTTAGGTATTGGAATGGCAGTTTCAGATGTAGTGTATTTAATACTTGCTTTTTATGGTTTAGTATCTATTGCTACAAATTATGCAGGCGTTTTTGATTTTATTAGAATTGCTGGGGGCTTATATTTAATGTATTTGGGATATAAGATTTTTACTGCACCTATAGAAAAAAATGTAAAAAGTGTAAAAAAATCTTATGCATCTTTTTTTACAAACTTTTCAAAAGGTTTTTTAATTTCAGCTTCTAATCCAAAAGTGATTATTTTTTATATCGCTTTTTTACCTACGTTTGTGGATTTAACTGCTTTAAATACGAATGACATGGTAATTGTTTCAGCAATAACATTTTTTGCTTTGATGTGTGGTTTAAGTCTTATTTCTTATTCTGCACACAGAGCAAGACAGCTATTAACAAAAGAATCTTCAGTTAAAAAATTAAATAGAGGGGCTGGTTCTATTATGGGATTGGCTGGGGCTTATTTGTTGGCTAAATAAGTTGTGAGATTAAGACCTAGAGTGTAATTTGGAAATATTAATATATATAATTGTTGGAACATTTACATTGTATTTTTTCTTTAAGTTATCAATAAAGAATTTTCGGACAAGAAAAAATACTAAGAAAAAAGAAGGTGTGGATGGCACACCATCTTCCTCCCTCTCCTTTTGATGGAGATTCATCCTAAAGTAGTGATTTCTTATATTCATGAAACTTTAATATATTTTAGCCATTGAATACTTTTTAACAATAATATTGCTTGTTTATCTTAATAATTACCTTATTATCTTATTCCATAATTTATATTTTTACTATCAGTATTAGTACCACTAACAAGAAACAATAATTTAAATCTTTATTAAAGAAAATTTCTATTAAAATATAATAATAAACTTAGCTACCATTTTTATGCTATTTTGTAAATAAAATATGACATCATACTTATCTCTTTACATATATTTAGATGCCTTAGGAAAAAATTTGAAAAATGCTTTCTCGTTGATGGAATTAATTGTAGTTATCCTTATTTTAGGATTATTAGCCACCTTGGTACTGCCTAACTTAATTGGTAAAGGGGAAGAATCAAAAGCAAAAATTGTGTGTATTCAAATGAAGAGTATTTCACAAACACTAAAATTATATAAAATAGATAATAGTACCTATCCAAGTACACAAGAAGGGCTTAAAATATTATCTTCAAAAAAGTATTTTGATGAAGGTAAGTTACCAAAAGATCCTTGGAAAAATGAATATATTTATACTCATAACAATGAAAAATTTGATTTGATTTCTTTTGGGCCAGATAAAAAAGAAAGTGTGAGAGATGACATTTATTACAGTAAATGCAGTAAATAAAAAACCATCTTTTTCTTTAGTAGAATTAATACTTGTTATTGTTTTAATTTCACTTACCTATACTTTTTTTGTACCAAAAATGACTTTGTATTCGGACAAAAAAGAAATACTAAGCTTGATAAATATAAAAAGTTATCTTAAAAAAAATTTCGATTACGAGGAAAATCTCACCTTCTCTTGTACCGATACTACTTGTTATATTTTCGTTGATAATAAGCGTATAGAGAATTTTGAAGTAAAAAACCTTTTTTCTTCACTACCTGTTGTATATCAAAACAGTGAAGTCCTAGAGTTTTTAGATATTACAATTGATAATATTTCCTATTTTGTTATTTTTGAACTCTCCTTTGATAAGGACTACAAAAGTAAAGACATTCTTCTTGAGGCCAATTCCTTATTTTATTTTTATAATTCAATCAAAGACGAAGTAAGTGTATTTGAAACCTTAGGTGAATATGAAGATTATTACGAAAATTTAAAAATAGAGGTGAATGATGCTTTTTAAATACACTGGAATTGATTATGAGGGCAATAAAGTAAAAGCAAAAATAGAAGCCAGTTCTTTACTTAATGCAAAAACAAAAATAAAAAACAAAAAGATTTATATAAAAAGTATAGAAGAAGATGAGGTTATCTTGAATACAAGATATTTTAGATTTAATAAAAGAAAAATCAATAATACCTTATTATCAACATTTAGCAGAGATTTAAGTCTCTATTTAAAAGCAGGCGTTTCTTTGATAAATGCCCTTAAATTACTTTCCAAATCTTACAAAAAAGACAAACAACTCAGTGATTTTTTTTCTTCTCTACATACATTTTTAGATGAAGGAAAAAATTTCTATACGGCACTAGAAGAGCAGAATATTTTTGAAATACCAGAGTTTTATAAACAAAGTATTAAAATTTCAGAAGATGGAGGTTTACTTCAAGGTGTTTTATTAGAATTAGCCACTTTTTTAAAAGAACAAGATAGAGTAAAAAAACAAATTTCACAAGCTATGATCTATCCTATGTTTATATTAGGGATTTCTTTTTTAATGGTTGGCTTTATGCTTTCTTTTATTGTTCCTAAAATTACAGCAGTCTTTGATCAGCTTGATCAAGAACTGCCAGCCATTACTATATTTGTTATTAACTTAGGCGACTTTTTTGAGAAGAACTTTTTTTACCTGTGTATTTTTCTTCTTTTTAGTATTTTAGCTTTCCTTTATTGTCTTCAAAAATATGAAGGGTTTAAATATTTTATTGATAAATATCTCTTAAAAATACCTTTTTTCTCTGCTTTATTAGAACTAGGTGAACTTAGCCGTTTTTCTTATATGAATTCTATTCTAATGAGCTCTGGAATTCCTTTTGTTCAAGCAGTACAGTTAAGTTCTAATATTCTAAACAACTTACTTATTAAAAAAATATTTCAAGAAGGTGCGATTAAAATAGTAGAGGGAGAAAAACTTTCAAAGATTTTGGACAATAATAAACATTATAAGTTAGATGAATCTTTTATTCAAGCAATTGCTATAGGAGAAGAAACAAGCACCTTAAGTGAAATCCTAAATAACCTAGCTACTCTATACAAGGAAGCAAACAAAGATAAAATCAATATATTCTTGTCTTTATTGGAACCTATATTTATGCTTATTGTTGGCATTGTTATTGGATTTATAGTAATTGCAATGCTTTTGCCAATTTTTTCAATGAATATATCATAAAATGAAAAAATCCATTGTTTTATTAATTACGCTTTTATTTATCTCTGCTATTTCTCTTTTGGTTTTTAAGAACTTATCTTCAGGTGAAATATATTTAAGCAGTGTAAATAAAGAACATAACAATACTCAAGTAATATTATTAGTTAAAAATGCGCAAGAAGAACTACTGTCATATTTTTCAAAAAATGATGTATATGATGCTTTAGTAGAGAGTGGGCAAGAAGAAATAAGCCTTCCTTTACATATTAAAGATATTGAGTTTAGAATCAAGGTGTCAAAATACAAAAAAGAACTTAATATAAATGACTTTAATCTTATTAAGAAAGAAGAAAAAGAACTTTTCTTAAAAAAAACAGAAACACTGTTTAATGAAAACTATTGGGATTTTAGCAGCTTTGAGGAAGTAGTAAATCAATACTTTCTCAAATACAAAATCACACTAGAAAGTCCAATTATTAACTCTAAGCAAATTAATAATATAATAAGTGATTACAGTCAAAAAACTTATCTAAAAGAAGTAAATAATTTAACTGATAAAATAGGCTTTTTACCAAGAAAAATTTATGATACTAAAAATAAAACAAACAAAAATATTAAATATCTTTCATGCTCTTTGTACTTTAAACTTAATAAAGAAGAGTATAGGGCCAGCTTTATATTAGACTTAGAAAAAAAGATATATAAAACAGGAGTAATTGATTTTGATTTCACTTTCAAGTAAGAAAATAAAGGTCTTATTTTTAGAAAAAGAAACTAAAAAAATTATTGAAAATGAAAAAATATCTTTGATATTATCTCCTGATTTTTACTGGGCAAGAATTTTTGAATTACCCGTTAAATCTGTATCTTCTGCTCTTGATCTATTACCTTCCCTATTTGAGGAATTTTTGCCTAAAAATGATTATTCTTATCAAACAATAAAATTAGAAGATAAAGTTTTTTTATGTTTTGCATACAATAATGATGAGATTTTTAATCATATACAAAAGTTAAAAATTCCAATTTCTAATATTAAAGATATTTATTTTGCACAAAATGAATTTCAACCTTATGAATCCTTTGTTTTAAATGAGACGATGTTTACGTATGTTAATTCTATTTTAGTAAAAGTACCTAAAAACATACCCTTTGAAAATGCACCTGTTCTTACTAAGAACTTGGAAGAACTTAAACTCTCAAAAACAAAAGTAGAATTAACCCTTTATAAAAGTCTTGTTAGTAAAAAATACATTTATTTATTACTCTCTTTTTTATTCTTATTGTCTTGCGTAAATATTTTTAAAATATTAATATACAACGAT
>CAJXWI010000085.1 GCA_913062735.1 uncultured Arcobacter sp. | reverse complement strand
ATTCATTCTATGGAAAAAGATGTTTTTACCTGGGAAAATTTAATTCATCCAGATGATTATGAAAGAGTAATGAAACATTTTGAATCCTATCTCAATAAAACAATTCCCAAATACCACATCAAATATCGTTGTAAAAAAGCAGATGCTTCTTATTTGTGGATTCAAGATACAGCTAAAATTGTAGAAGAAAAAAAAGATGGAACTGTACTTAGAATGATTGGAGCACATGTCAATATTGATAAAGAAGAAATCTTTTATAAACAAATACAAGAACAAAATAAATGCCTAATAAACAATCAAAGTTCCCTAGAAAATATTATAAAACAAAGAACAAAAGAACTTCAAAAACTTAATAAAAAGCTTGAAAAAAAATAGAAAAAAGTGAATATAATGCTTCTCATGATGTTTTGACAGGTATCTACAATCGACGTAAATTTGAAGAACTATTAGATAATGAAATGAGCAGAGCCAAACGTTATTCACATCCCTTAAGCCTAATCTTACTTGATATTGATAATTTTAAATACATCAATGATAGCCTTGGGCATAAAAGAGGAGATAAAGTTCTAAAATATTTGGCCTCTTTATTGCAAAAAAATATCAGAAATATGGATCTTATTGCTAGATGGGGAGGAGACGAGTTTATTTTAGTTTTACCAAATACAGAAAAAAAGCAAGCGAAAGTAAAAGCAGACAAGTTAAAGAATTTAATCCAAAATACTATTAGAATAAAAAACATCACCATTACTTGTAGTTTTGGAGTCAGCCAATTTGAAAGTGAAGACAGTAAAGTTACTCTATTTGAGCGCACAGATAAAGCCTTGTTTTTGTCCAAAAAAAACAATAGAAATACTGTTACCCTCTTATAAGGACGCCCTTAATAGCATATTTATTTATACTTTTTAATAAACTTTTGCCTTTCTTTATTTTTCCTCTATATATAACTTCTTCCAAAACATACACATTTGATTTAATAAGTATTTTATATCTTTTGATGCTAGTTTTTTTCTTTTCTTAGCTCAATTCTATTAAGATATCTTTCTTTGATCCAGAATTTCATTATGTTTTGTTATCGCTATATTAGAGCTTCTTCTTTCATTTTTTTGATACTTAATAGAGTCATATGCTCTTCTATCAACAATATTCTCTTTCCCTGCAAAACTTTTTGAATTGATATTTTCAACAATTTTATTAGCAATATCTGAAGACTCAATTGCTATTTCATAACTTTCTCTAGCAGCTGCTGCTATTTTTTGCGTTTGAGTATCTTGTTCTATTACAGCATCATTAATTTGTTCAATTCCGATTTGTTGTTCTTTTGATGATACTTTTACATGATTGATATATTCAATCGTTTTAGAAATATCTTGTGTTAAAGAGCCATAACCTACAATCATATCATTGGCTATTTTTTTACCATCATTGGTTTTAATATTAGCATTTTCAACTAAAGCTTTAATTTCTTTGGCTGCTTCTGCTGATCTACTTGCTAGATTTCTCACTTCTTGTGCAACTACTGCAAAACCTTTTCCAGCTTCTCCTGCTGTTGCTGCTTCAACTGCTGCATTAAGACTTAATATGTTTGTTTGAAAAGAAATTTGATCAATAAGAGCAATGGCTTCGTTTATTGCACTTACTTGTACATTAATTTCTTCCATTGATTGTGTTGTTTTTTCTGCTAATTCTTTTCCATCTTCAATTGCATTTACAACTTTATTGGCATATTCAGCCATTTGTACTACTGAGCTTCCATTTTGAGAAATAGTACCTGTAATTTCTTCTAAAGCAGCAGATGTTTCTTCTAAAGAAGCAGCAGCTTCAGTAGATGTTTTATCTAAAACATCTACATTTTGCAATAAATGATTTGACGCTTTATTTAAGCTTAATCCTATTTGTTTACTTTCACATAACATACTAGTAATTGAATCACCTAAGTCATTCACACCATTGGCTAAGGATAATAATTGATTTTTAACCTTTGAATTATCTACTTTATTCATATAGTTATAAGAAGAATATTGTTCTAAAATATTCAATACCGAATCAATATTATTTTCCATTTGATTTCCCATCGAATCTAAAACATTTTTCAGTTTCATCAAAGTAGGATTTTTTACATTCATTTTAACTCTTTGGCACAAATCACCTTGTTCAAATTCAGATAATACTTCAATTGTTTCATCAATAAACAATCTGTCTTCATCAATAGATTTTTTAGTTTTTCTAATATTAGTATTAACAAGCTTAGCCATTAATCCAAATTCATCACTCTTTGATTCATCTAACAACTTAACATCTGTTTTTACTCTGTTTAAATAATCAAAAAATGAAAGCAAGCCTATTTGAAAAGAATCTATTTTTTTACCTACAGTTTTGAGAAGAAAATAAGAAGTTATTAAAGCAATTAGTAGCGATAAACTTGCAATTATTTCTATTATTATTAAAATTTCATGTTCATCATTTTTGGCTTGAAGTGTTGAATAATCCAAAAGTTTTTCCATTTGTTTCATTAAAATATGGATATTCTTATCCATTTGCTTAAGTTCAGCAATCAACATATCTTTTTCTACTTCTATGTTGTCAATATTTCCCACTTCTAAATCATGTACAAATACTTTTAATGATGCTTTAAAATGACTCTGCTCAACTTCAAGTACTTTTAACTCTTTTAAAAAAAGAGTGTATATTTTTTTACTTTTTTCATCACTGTTATGATCAATTGCTTTTTGGGATAAAGATTCTGCTGTTTTAATAGTATGTTCAGTTCTATCTTCTAAGTCATTTATCTTTTTCTCAATATTTTTAAAGGTACTTTTATTTACATCCTTACTGTGCATAATTAACTCATAAGTAAGAATTTCCTCATTCATTATATCTTGACCCAGTTCAGTAATTAATTTATTCAATGGAATTTGATATTCTGCAATTTCTTCTATCTCATTTCCTATTTTATTAAGGCCAAAGTAAGCCGAACTTGAAATTATTAACATTCCTAAAATACTTATGCACATTGCTAAAATTATTTTTGTTGTTAGTTTTATATTTCTTAACATTTACATCCTTTTTAATTATTTATAAATTAGCTTAAATTATCCAAAAATTGCTTAAAATGATATTAGTTATCATTTTAATACTGGTAAATAATACTTATTTACTTAAGATTTTATTGATTTAGAATATATTATATGTATTTTAATGATTTTACTAGCTAAATAATAAAGAAAATTCTTCTAAATCTAAAATCTAAATTTATTAAAAATAGAATTTAGATTTTAAAAATTATTTATTTAAGAAAGGGGATAAAATATGATAATTGACGCAATAATTAATAAGAAGATTCTTGTAAACAGTTTTAAACTATCATTAACTAAAGCATTTGAAATAAGGTATAAACCAAGAGCAATTTTTACAAAAGCAAATAAAGCTAAAAAGATGTCATTTTGAGGATAAAGTAAGGCTTTATTAACAATAAAAGCCAAAGGCACAATATATAAGCCAATTCCTAGTTTCATAGCTTTTGAAGCAACACTTAACCAAGGTGCTTCAGCCATGCCAGCTGCTATAAAAACAGTTCCACAAACAGGCGGAGTAATGGTAGATAATAAAGCAAACCAGAAAATAAATAAATGTGCCTGTAAAGCACTTAAGCCAAAATCTTGCAATATAGGTCCCGCAATTGAAACACAAATAATATAAGCAGCAGTAGTAGGTACTTCCATTCCTAAAATTAAGCACGCAAAAGCACTTAATAATAGTGCCAACCAAAGATTACCATGGGCTAAAAATAAAATAGCAGAAGTGATTTTTACCCCAACGCCAGTGATATTTAAAACACCAATAATAATACCTGCACAAATTATTACAGAAGCAATGGTTGATATTTGTCTTGAAGCAGTAATACACGCATCTATAAATTTAAAAATAAATTCTTTTAAAGAAAACTTCCATTCTCTATTTACTAAAAGCAATACAATACTTGCAAAAATGGCAAGAGCTGCTGAATATTGGGGTGTTTTTTCTTCAACTAACAAAGCATACAATAAGATAGAAAAAGGAATAAGAAAAAAGGGTGCCAGTTTAACTACCAAAGAAAAAGAAGGAATATCTTCTTTTTGCATGGCTTCTAATTTGTACTTTTTTGCAAAAACATCAATGCCTATCCAAACCGTAAAAAAGAATAAAATAGCAGGGAAAATAGCAGCTGCCATAATAGTACTATAGTTCACTCTTAATAATTCAGCCATAATAAAAGCCCCAGCTCCCATTAAGGGAGGAGTTATTTGCCCTCCTGTAGAGGCAACTGCTTCAACAGCAGCTGCAAGAGATGAAGGATATTTTAGTTTTTTCATAGTAGGAATAGTAAATGCCCCTGTAGAAGCCACATTAGCGGAAGCAGACCCAGAGATTGAGCCAAAAAAAGCAGAGGCTAAAACAGACACTTTAGCTGCCCCTCCTCTTAATCTTCCTGCTAGTTTTGTAGCCATACTCATAAAAGCATTTCCTCCCTCACCTGCTCCAACAAAAGCGCCAAGAATAACAAAAACAGCAACAACATTCACAGAAATTCCCGTTAAACTTCCAAAAATTCCACCTTCTGCAATAATCAAAGTGCCTAAAAAACTGTCCATTGGTATTTCTTGGTGTCCAAAATAACCAGGAACATAATGTCCCCATAAACCATAAGCCAAAGCAATACAAGCAGTAAGAGGAAGGGCAAGTTTAACAGCTCTTCGTGCCATTTCTA
Source organism: uncultured Arcobacter sp. (assembly GCA_913062735.1). The sequence goes on along the minus strand of CAJXWI010000085.1, from coordinate 3,726 downwards.
AAACACTAATCAGTAAAGTTATTGCAACAAAATACTGAATATTATTTTCCAAAGAACCGTATTGGTCTTCTAAATCTACATGATTAAAAATAATATAAAAAAGTGAGCATAAAGAAGAAAATAAAAGCACGTAGGAAACAGTGTTTTCGAGTTTTGAGCTCTTTTTATTTGTAAATAAAAAAATCCAAGGCAATACCAAGGCTAAATGTATGGGTCTACTAACAAGATTGGGCATTAAACCAGTAAAAATCAAATAGATATGAAAAAAGACGGTAATAATTGCAAAAAAAGAAAGGAGTAAAAAATATTTACTCCCTTTTGTATTCATTGTAGATATCATTAAAAATTAATTTAATCGTGAAGGAAAAGAAGCATTTACTTCTTTGTAATATTTTAAAGCACCTTTATGTAGTTTGCTATTAAACATATCAAGGTTTTTAAAAGTAATGGCTTTCCACCAAATACTTTGTTTCTCTAAATTGCTTTTTGATTCCCAAAATGCTTTTGTAAATTTATAAGCAGTATCTTCACTCATAGAAGTAGTTGTATAAACACCAACTGGTAAAGTTGTTGTAGTAATATCTTGATCTACACCTTTATAAGTACCTGCTGGAATAATTAATTTGTTTCTTTTTGTTTTTTTTATTTGCTCGTCGTTCATAGACAATACTTTTATTTTCATAGAAGCAGCAGCTTCTATAACATTAGGAGCAGGATAAGATCCTGCCGTAGCAAAACCGTCAATTTGTCCATTTTTAAGCGCAGATACAGCGCCCGATAACTCAGCACCTACTAATTTAACCTTACCTTTAAGACCAAACAGTTTTACATATTTTTTAGCTTCTTTTGCACCAAAACTACCTTTTCCTATTAAAAGAGCTTTTCCTTCTAAATCTGCAAAACTTTTAATTCCTGATTTTTCATTTACTACAATATGCATGGTTAAATAAGGAATTGGAAATAAAGAACGAATAGTTGAATATGCTTGTGTATTATCGTTTTTAAACATCGCTTTTTTTGCTTTTGCAAGTCTTACTAATACAGGAGGTGTTGTAAAAATATAATTGCCTTTTCTTTTTCTTACCTCTTTTACATTTTGTACAGAACCTTGACTCTCTTCAATAGTAATATCAAGGGATTGATTGCTTTTTTTTGTAATATTTTCACCAATTTGTACTGCCATTTGATAATATGACGAAGATGATTTTGCTGATTTATAAGTAATTCTTTCACTTGAAAAACCATAACTTGACAAAGACAATACTGCTATTAAACATAAACTTTTTTTTACTCTCATTCCTACTCTCCTAAAAATAATTTCAAAGAGTATATCATGAATAGAATATATTTATCAGCTTATATGCACATTTTATTTTACAAAATTGCTTGACAATAGCATAAAAAGAAGATAATATTTAGCTTGACCATATAGTCAATAAATAAAGGAATATTATGAATGCAAAGGATTTTAATACAAGCGCAGCTTTAAAACAAACAACACAAAACTCTTCATTATCAAAAAGAGAATTACACTTAATAGGTTTAGCAGTAACACTTACAAAAGCCTGTGAAGATTGTTCAAGAAGAAGATATACAGAAGCACTTCAAAGTGGAATAAGTAAAAAAGAGTTATTGGACTTAACTGATTTTATTGCACTTACAAGCGCAGGAGTAACAATAAGAAAAGCTCTAAACTCTTGGAATGAAGAAGACAATGCAAAAATATGTGAAGATGATATTTGTAGCGTAAAGTAGTTTTACATTCTGATGCACTTAATTTAGTGCATCCTTATAAAGAAGTCTTATAAAAGATAGCAGTATCCCATAAGCACTTATTGTGTTAGTAAATCTTGGCGAAATTCCTGCTATTGATACAATAACACAGCTCTTATCATAGGTACGATTGAACACCTATGATAAACTGTTTGATAGAATAGATACAAGCATTAATAAAGCTATGATTTCTTTACTCCATGAAAGCATTTTTGAAAAAATCAATCCAATTAATTAAGATAACACCATTACAATCTACAATTGCAGGTATTAACATATCAAAAGAAAAACGTAACTTTGGAATTTGAAGCAAGATAATTGTAGATAGAGAAATATTAAAATAAATTGATTTAAAACCAAGGCTGTGTTATCAGGGAATATTTTTAATCTAGCAAAAATATAGCCAATAATAATAGCAAGTGCTATTAAAAAAAATTAACCATTGTAAACTCTTTATCTAATAAAAAAATGCATTAAAAACATATTCTAATATCCAGAAGTATACAGTAAAATATTATTTTTTCTGTGTTTTTCAATAATTTCTTTAGATAAACATTCAAGTAATTTTTTGCAAACTAAGGTACTGCTTTACTTTTAGATATAAATAAGTAAAATCTACTTGAAGTTATTATAAAACCAAAAAAAGTTTTTAAATTATTATTTTTGGTAATAAACACCTATTTTTGTGTTATAATTTTGTAATTATATCAATTATTAAATACTTAATTAATAAAAAACAATCTTTTTAAATAATTAATGAATAATAATAATAATTTTAATTTATACAGAAATTAAAAAGGACATACATGTTTAAAAATATCAAAATGACCACAAAGTTTGTATTGGTAATCAGTACCTTAATGTTTGGAATGGCTATCATTTCTACTTCTTCTTATTTAGGACTTAGTAAAATCGGAGAAGAAATAGAAGAAATATCACAATATCAAATTCCTATTAATACACTTATTACAGAATTAGAGAAAGATATCCTACAAGAAGAAATTTTAACTTACGAGCTAATTATTGCAAGCAGTGATGTACACAGTGAAGAATTTAAGAACTTAAAAACTAAAATTGCCCAACTTGAACAGGAAACAGATAAGACTATTAAAGAAGCAGAACATTTGGTTCAAAAAGCAATTAATCATAATACAGATGTAAAAACAAAAAACACCTATAAATTATTTTTAAAAGAATTAAAAGTCTTAGAACATGAGCAAAGTGCATTTGAAAAAAGTCTGGCACAATTTGAAGCAGATTTAGATGCTGGAAATACAAAGAACTTAAAACATGAAAAAGAAGTGATTCATAAAGAGTTAGTTGAAATGGATCATAATATTCAAGTTTTGATGAAACAAATGCAAGGCCTCTTAAAGCAGTCAACCAAGCAAGCAGAAAAAGATGAAAAAATGATTCTAACTACTATTGAAATAATTTCTGCAATAACCTTTTTACTCTCTATTATTTTATCATTTATAATTGTACGTTCAGTAAAATCATCCATAAAAAACTTTCAAAGCGGCTTTCTTGGTTTTTTTAAATTCTTAAATAAAGAAAGCAACGATGTTACACTCTTAGATGATACTAAGGGTGATGAGATGGGAAGAATGGCAAAAATATTAAATGAAAATATTAATAAAACAAGAGCAATGATTAAAAGAGATAATGAATTTTTAGATGAAGTTGTAGCTGTTGTAGAAGAAGTTAAACAAGGAAAACTAATTCATTCTCTGGATAATAAAACCAGCACACAAAACCTTGAATCTTTAAGAATTAATTTTAATGAAATGATTAAAAGTTTAAACACCAATATAGTAAATAATGTACATGAAGTATTAGCGGTATTAGACAATATTGGGCAACTTGATTTTAGAAATGAAATTAAAAATGACAAGGGTAAAATAAGTGCTGCTATTAATAATGTGACAAGATTAATAACAGAAATGTTAGTTG
>CAJXWI010000084.1 GCA_913062735.1 uncultured Arcobacter sp. | reverse complement strand
ATAATTACGATTCATTTACTTATAACTTGGTTCAGTATTTTGGTGAATTGGGGCAAAAGGTTAATGTCTATCGAAATGATGAAATTACTGTCGATGAGATTGAAAACCTGAAGCCCAAGCATGTGGTTATATCTCCTGGACCTTGTACACCCAATGAGGCCGGCATATCTCTTGAACTGATTGAGAAGTTAGCCGGCAAAATACCTATCTTAGGAGTATGTCTAGGCTTCCAAGCAATTGCGCAGGCTTTTGGCGGTAACATCATAGGCGCCCAAAGAATTATGCATGGCAAAGTTTCACAAATACACCATACAGGTAAGGGCGTTTTTAAAGGCCTTAAAAATCCACTTAATGCAAAAGATATGATTCCAATATAATCCGCAAGCTCTAATATACTCATCTTAGTTTTATCCTTCATTTTTAGGAATTATAACAAAAAATTTTAAATATACTTAAAATAGTATACTCAAAACAAAGAATAAAAGGCAAATTAAACTTAAATAAAGTATATCTATTATATAAAACTGATAATTAAAATCATATTCATTAAGGTGAAAATTCATATGTTAAAATATTATGATGAAATATCATATTTTATTCAAAAACTTACGGGAGATAAAAACTTAGCAAAAGATCTAACTCAAGATACTTATGTAAAAGTCTTGCAAAACAATAGTAGTTTAGAGGATACTCTTCCTAAAGCCTACTTGTATAAGATTGCTAAAAATCTTGTGATTGATAAAGTAAGAAAAGATAAACTACTAACACAAGTTCATTATGAAGAAGATAAGTGCAGTATTCCTCTTCACGACATGCCAGATGAAATTGTAATTCAAGAAAATAGAAAAGAAAAACTAAAAAAATGTATTCAAAACCTTTCATCTCAAAATAAAAAAGCCTTTGTATTATATTATTACAAAGGTTATACAAGAATTGAAATAGCGGAACTTATGCAAATAAGCAGAAATGCAGTTGAAAAGAATATCACAAGAGCCACTTTAAAAATAAAAGAACAAATGAAGAAAGACGAATCATGAATTTAGAAAATGAAATAGATAAAATAGCAAGTTCTTGGATACAAAGAGAAAAAGAAGGTTTAAATCATAAAGAAAAAGCTGAGTTTTCTTTATGGCTAAAAAATAAAACTCATGAAAAAGCATATCTCGAAAACAAAGAACTTATTTCAGAATTTTTAGATTTAGATGAAAATTTTATTAATGAAATGCAAAATGAAGTTTTAAATAAGGTAAATATTTTTACGCGCTCTAAATATATAGCAGCATCAATAGCTGTAGCCTGTATTTTGATTTTTTCTGTCTATGAAGTTGATAAATATTATTCTCCTAGCTATGAAGAACAATACCTTAGCTCAAATGAAAAAGTATTAAATATTATTTTGCCTGATAAATCAATAATAGACTTAGATATAAAATCACAGATAAAGATCACTTATTACAATAATAAAAGAACCGTGATTTTAGGGCAGGGGAAAGCAATTTTCAAAGTATCCAAAAATCCCAATAAACCTTTTTATGTAAGATCTGGAAATACTTTAGTTGAAGTTATTGGAACAAAATTTGAAGTAACACATCTCAAAAATAAAAGCGAGGTAAATGTCATTGAAGGGCTTGTGAAAGTAGCTTATATTTATAATAAAAAAGGTGATAAAAAAACACTTGCACAATTAGAAAAATCACAAAGTTTAAGTATAAATAACAAAGGGAAAGTACTTTACTATGGGCATATTGATATAAAAAAGATTGCCTCATGGAAAAATGACATTATAGTCTTTGATAAAATGACTCTTTTAGATGCTTCTTTGATTTTTGAGCGCTATAGTAATCAAAAAATGCACTTTGATTCTTATTCTTTGTCCCAACTTAAGATATCTGGAAAGTTCTCTACCTTGCATTATGATTCTTTTTTAGAAGCAATTGCTCTTATCTATCCAATAAAATACACAAAAAATGCTTCTTTAATAAAAATTTCAAAAAAATAAAATAATCTTGTCCGTTTTTGTGACTTACTTCGTTTAATTAGCAAGAGATATTAGTTCTCATAATCAAAACAAGGAAAAAAGAAATGAAATTGCGAAAGAATATGCTAGCGGCCTCTAGTTTAGCTTTAATGTTTAGTGTCAACTTGTTCGCCCAAGATGCCTATACTATACAAAACAAAACTCTAAAAGAAGCTCTAGAAATTATATCAAAAAAATCTCATTTGTCATATATTGCAAATGATAAGTTATTAGAATCTCAAGAAACAAACAATGTTCAAAACATTGAAGGTTTAGAAGAAACACTAAAAGTACTGTTAAAAGGTACAGGTTTAAAAGCTATCATTAAAAACGATGCAATTGTTATTGTAAAAATAGAAGCTAAAATGAAGAATTCAGACTCAACAAGTTTAGGGAATGTAGATATTGTATCAAAAACTACATCGGCTTACTTACATAACAATGAAATGAAAGCAAACAGAACTAACCTATCATTGGATAACACGGCAAAGTCTATTCAAGTTTTTAATGAAAATTTTATGAACGATGCACAATTACAAAGTATTGAAAATATTATAGAATTTTCTTCAAATACCGTATATACTGGAAATAATCATGGTCGGACAAATCAGATAGCTATGAGAGGATTTTCAGGAGTTCCTATTTTAGTAGATGGTTTAAAAATAACAAATGCGATTAACAGTCCTGTTGTTTTTAATTTTTCTGCTGTTGAAGTACAAAAGGGACCTGATTCTTTGCAATATGGAAAATCAAGTCCAGGGGGAATTGTTAATTTAGTAAAAAAGAAAGCTATAAAAGAGTCGTTGGCTAAAGTGGAACTAGAAGTAAATGACAATCCATCATATAGTACTAAAGTTGATTTAGGAGGAAGTTTAAATAAAGAAGAATCACTTTACTTTAGACTTATTTCTACGTTAACAAATGATAAAGGCTTCACCAATAGTAATACAGATACCAATAGAATATTCATATCTCCAAGTATTGCATATGATATTAATGACAAGCATACATTAACTTTAAGTGCTGAATATTTTAAAGAAACTTCACCTTCTACATTCGGACATTATGTAAATAGTGATGGAAAAATAATGGATTCAAGAGAAAATACCATTAGTAATCCAGATGAAGAATTTATAAAAACACAAAAAATAGTAGGGCTTGATTTTGATAGCACTTTTGATACTTGGAATTCAAACTTTAAGTACAGATATATAGATTATATTTATAATGCAGATGATGTACATATTCCTTTTTCTTATAATGAAACTACAAATATACTCAAAAGAGCTTATGCATATCAAAAACAATCCTTTCAAGAACATGCACTTCAATATACACTTAATAAAGATATTGACATTGCAGGTATTGAACATAAGCTAAGTGCAGGTGCTGATTATAATAAAGCATCTTCAAAACTTGATATGCATTTTGATACATCTGCCTTCTATTCTTTAGATTTATCAAATCCATCATATGAGAGATTAACTAGTTTATCTGATCATCCTAGTGCAGCAGATTATTCAACTCAAAAAACTTATACAGAATCTTGGGGAGCCTTTATACAAGACAGTATAAGTTTAAGCGATAATTTAATTGTAAATGCTGGCTTAAGATATAGTGAGTCAAGAGCAAAAAAGGGACAAGAAAGTGATGCTTTATCACCATCATTAGGATTAGTTTATAAAGCTACACCACAAACATCAATTTATGTAAACTACTCAGAATCATTTACTCCAAATAGTAAATCTGATGTGGATGGAAATATACTGACTCCTGAAGAGGGAAAAGGCTTTGAGTTAGGAATCAAACAGAAATTATTTGATGACAGATTTAATTTAACAGCAGCAATTTTTAAAATCGAAAAAACAAATGTAGCTATTGATGATCCCAATTCAGCTTTATTAACAGCTTTTATTTCTAGTGGAGAACAACATAGTAAAGGTTTTGAGATTGATTTAAGTGGAAATATTACAAATGAATTATCATTAATGGCATCATATGGATATACAACTACAAAAGATAGAGACAATAATGATAAGGATTTAATAAATATTCCAAAGCACACAGCAAATATATTTACAAGATATAACCTTGCCAAATTTAATTTGCCAAGTATGTATATTGGTGGTGGAGCTAGATATATAGGAAGTAAATATGCCAATACTGCCAATACTATAGAACTTAATTCTGTTATTATTTATAATGCAACTATTGCTTATGAAAAAGATAACTGGCAAGCAAATTTAAGTATACAGAACTTAAGTAATGAAGAGTATGTAGATGGAGCTATGTCGGGACAAAGAGTTTATTTAGGAGATTCACGAACTGTCTTAGCTAAAGTTAGTTACACCTTTTAAATGAAACTATAATGATAAAAAAACTTTATAATTATTTAACTATTCCGGAAAAAAGTGGTAAAAAAATAGGACTATTTAGAATATTAATCTCCCTTTTGGGAGGTTTAATTGTTTCTTATTTAGGAATGACCTTACTTGCAGTAGTAGTTCCTCTTAATGTGGAAGAATCAGCAATTATTTCTATTTTATTTAATACTTTTGCTTGGGCATTTGTAAGTACATATATTGCATTATCTTATACAAAACTAAGTGCTTTACTAAGATTCTTAATTCCTACAATAATATTTTCCATTTCACTTATATTTTATGCCAAAGGCTATTAATGCAAGAAAATAAATCAAAACTTTTTCGACAAAGACTCTTTAGAATGCATATTGCATTAGGTATTCTCATTTCTTCTTTTATGTATATTGCAATATTTTTTGGAGTATTTACTGTTTATTTACCGTATGTTAAAACATGGGAGAAAGCGTCAAGACTTATTGAACAAGTTGATATTACAAAAGTTGATTATAATAGCATGATAAATACAGTTTTAGAAAACCAAGATTTTCCAAGAGATAATATTATAGTAAGTCTTCCTGGAAATATGGGAGATCCGGCTGTTGTAATTTCTCATATATTTGCAAATGAGCATGCTTTTAATCCCATAACAAATGAAAAACTAAACAATGAAACAAAAGAACAATCTAATCTTGCAAATTTTATAAATGAACTACATTATGGAGCGCCTCTAAAAATTATAGGAATGATATTTTTTGGTTTTGTAGCACTTGCAACTCTAATTTTAATTATTACTGGACTTATAATGGTGCTTATAATAAATTTTAAAAACAAAGGAAAAACTCAACAATCAATGTTTTCAAAAGTCCATGTAAAAATATTTTCATGGATATTTTTACCTTTATTTTTAATTACACTTACGAGTGCATTTATGAACATAGGTTTAATTAGTTCAAGTCCAATGATTCAGATACTTTCTAAAGGTGAAACAAAAGTTATTGATGTATTTGTAGGCTCGATTTTATTCCCACAAAATAAACCTATAGCAAGAGCCAATGAAGCAGCACCAATGAAAGCAGTAAATGACTTAATACTTATTGCGCAAAAAATAAATCCACAACTAACTTTTAAACAAATACGATTAATGAACTGGAATGACAAAAATGCACAAGTGGAAATGATAGCTTACAATCCTTACAAACCATTTTTAAATGGAGGAATATTCAATAGACCTTTGATTATTTTAAGTGCTGTTAGTGGGAAATTAATAAAACAACAAAAAGTTATGGATAAAAAACTTCCTGTTTTTGTTGCAGAAGCATTATTTTTCTTACATTTTTTATTTGGCCTTGATATTATTTCTAGAACTATTATAGCTGTATTAATGGCATTGTGTGCAGTTGGAATTGGATTTGGGACTATGTTATATCTTGAAAAAAAAGCAAAAAAATTCCAAGACAAAGTTGTTTTTTATCATTGGATTGGAAAATTTTCCTTAGCAAGTATGATAGGAATTATTCCAGCAACTGCAAGTTTGTTTGTTTTACAATGGCTTTTACCCTTTGATTTAGCAGATAGAGTTTTATGGCAAAAAGGTATATTTTATAATGTATGGTTATTTACTCTTTTTTACTCTTTTTATAAAGTCAATTCCTATGAAGTAGCTAAAAATTTCTTTTTTGTTGGTGGAGTACTTTTCATACTTTCTGTATGTTCTCATATATATTTTATAGATATTACGTTAAATGAGTTATTAAACTTAACTAGTACACTAAGCATAGATATAGTTTTAACTTTATTGGGAATAGCGTTTATTTATATATCAAAAAAATTACCAAAAAATAGAACAGAAGCAAAACTTTTTTGGTCAAATACTAAAGGAGATAAATAAAATGAAAATTAAATTAAATATTATGATACTAATGCTTTTACCCTTATCTTTATACTCACATTCCTTGTTATTAAATATTATGGATAATGATGACGGAAGCATAATGATAAGTGGAGGCTTTAACACAGGGGAAAGTGCTGCAGGTGCTATGGTAAGAGTTAAAGCTACTTCTTCAGATGAAATACTTTATGAAAAAAGACTAGGTAGTGAAGGAGAGGTAAGCATAAAAATACCAAAAATTCCTTATCAAGTTATCCTAGATGGAGGGAAAGGCCATACAATTGTAAAAGATGGAATTCCCCCCAAAGAAGGTTTTATAAAAAAAGAAAAAGAAAAAGAAAAAGAAAAAAAGAAAAAAGCAAGAAGTGATGCAAAAATTTCTACAAGTAACGCTGTTATAGTATCAATTATTATTGCATTTATACTACTTTTTGCAACTATTTTTATGAGTGCAAGAAATACTAATAAACTTATGCAAGAAATTAAGAAGAAGCAATAATTTAGTATATTAAATTATTGCAATAGGTAAGTTTTAATATTTAATTGATTATAATTCTTAATATTAAAGTGTAAAATTATTTGTGAAAAGAATGATATATTAATGACAGAGTTATATAGAGAAATACATAGTTTTATTTATCGTTTAATTGGTGATAAAGATTTAGCAAAAGACTTGACTCAAGATACTTATGTAAAAGCTCTAAATTTTAAAATTGATAAAAAAATTGATAATAAAAGAGCTTATCTTTATAAAATAGCTAGAAATATAGTTATTGATTCTTCAAGGAAACATAAAAACTATACAGAAATCTTGTACGAAGAAGACAAACATTCTATTTCAAAAATGGATGAACCAGAAGAACTTATTTTACTAAAAAATAAAAATGACTTTTTGGTAAGTACGTTAAAAAAACTCTCCCCACGTATAAAAGAATCTTTTTATCTGCATGTTATAAAAGGCTATTCAAGAAAAGAAATAGCTAAAATAATGGGAATAAGCGTAAGTGCAGTTGAAAAGAATATACAAAGAGCAACAAGAAAAATCCAAGAAAACATAGTGCAAACAGGGGTAAAAGATGACTACTAAAGAAGATATATACAATCAATCCCTTTCTTGGTTAATGAAACAAAACGAAGGTTTGGAAAAATTTGAAGAAAAAGAGTTTTTACTTTGGATTGAAGATGAGAAAAATAAAGAAGCATATGAGAAAAATAAAGATATCTTTTTTTCATACAGTATTCTAAATGATATTGATAAAGATGATATTGGACTTGATATTAAAAAAGATCATAGAATAAAAAACTTCAAAAAACTTTTTGCACCCTTGGCTGCTTCAGTGATTTTTCTTTGCGCCTGTTTTGGAGGCTTTACTTATTATGAAAATTCAAAAAGCTTGTATAAACAAAACTTCTATACAGTAAATAATGGAAAGAGAAATATTGTATTACCTGATAATTCGGTTTTGGATTTAGATGTAAAAACAGAAGTATTTGTAGATTATTACAAAAATGAACGCTTGCTTACTTTGAAAAAAGGAAAAGCTGTTTTTTCTGTGTCAAAAGATAAAAACAGAGTTTTTAGAATAAAAAGTGGAAAAAATATAATTGAGGTATTGGGTACCAAATTTGAAGTAATAAATCTAAAGAACATAACAAGAGTAAATGTAATAGAAGGAAAAGTTAGAGTTTCACATATCTACAATGAAAATAAAGAAGCAAAGAACTTAAGAGTTCTTACAAAAGAACAATCTATTTTAGTAAATGAAAAAGGAAAAGTTTTAGCTTTTACGTCTCTTGATTTAAAAGATATTGCAAATTGGAAAAAAGGTATTCTAAAATTTAAAAAAGCAAGCTTAAAAGAAGTATTTGAGGAGTTTGAACGTTATCATGATTATAGAGCAAACTTTGAAAACTATGAGCTTTCAGCGTTAAATATCTCAGGTGTTTTTACAATAAATAAGTTTGATGAGTTTTTACAATCCCTAGCAGAAATATATCCCCTAAAAATAAAAAAAGAAAACAATATTTTACATATTTTGAAAAATAAGTAAATTTCTTTCTTTTTAATGTCCGTTTTTTTTTCGTAATCTCGTTATAGATTTAGAGATACTAATTCTCAAAATCATATCAAAAGGAAAAAAATGAAACTGTTAAAGAAATCTTTAATAGCCCCAACTATAGCTTTTGTTCTAAGTATTAATCTTTTGGCCCA
>CAJXWI010000083.1 GCA_913062735.1 uncultured Arcobacter sp. | reverse complement strand
TCACATCATCACTTAATTCTTTAGTCATATCAGAAGTGATAAAACCAGGAGTTACTGCATTGTATCTTAAGTTTCGCACCGATGCTTCTTTAGCAAATGACTTTGTCATTGCATTTACACCACCTTTAGAAGCTGCATAATTTGTTTGACCTGCATTTCCCATTTCACCAATAATTGATGAAATATTAACAATAGAACCAAATCTTTTTTTACCCATAAATTTTAAAGCCGCTTTACAACCAATAAATGTAGAAGTTAAATTAGCTCCTAAAACATCATTGAAATCATTAACTGACATTCTTAATGCCAATTTATCTTTAGTAATTCCTGCATTATTCACTAAATACGAAATTTGTCCATCTGCATCTACAATTGTTTTAATAGCTGCTACAAATTCTTCTTCTATAGAAACATCTGCTTTAATAATAGCAGCACTTCCACCAGCTTTTTCAATTTCATCTTTGATTATATTTGCAGCATCTGCACTTGAACGGTAATTAATCCAAACTTTTAATCCAAAACTACCAAGTGTTTTGGCAATTTGTGCCCCAATACCTTTACTTGCACCTGTTACTAATACATTTGTTCCTGTAAATTTCATTTGTATCCTTTTAAAAATTTATTTTATCATTTTTTAGCAAAATTTGACTTTATTCATAATTTCATATCTACTACTTCCTAGTGTTTTTTATACACCACGTTTGTCACCCCAAACTCTAATATGTGTTCTATCACAATAAATGTAATCATGTTTAATACATAAATCAATAATGCTTCTATCATTTAAACTTAAGTCTTTGATATTCTCTCCCATTGGCATTAAATAAATATCGGTTTTTGGTAATACATTGGTAAGTTCTTGAATTTCTTTTTCAAGTTCTTGTATATTTTTTTTATTAAGCACAAATTTTAGATAAGAGGAAGTATTTTCTATAATCTTTTTAAGTGCAGAAATATTTATTCTTTTTTCATATTTTTCATTTGAATTGGAGAGTTTTACACTCATTGAAAATAAGATGCTTTTTTGGTAATCGTAAGTGAAATCAATTTTTATTGAAGCATTTGTTTCAATAGTTACCTTGTGACCCTTTAGAACAAAATATTTCAAGATTTCTTGAAAATCTTTTTTATTCCAAAGAAGAAGAGGTTCTCCCCCTGTAATAACAATATCATAGAGGTTTTTATTACAGCGTTGATTCACATCTTGAATAATATCTTCATATGAAGATTTAATCCATTCTTTTTTAAAGCTTTTATCAACTGCATAATAAGTATCACAGCCTTGTTTTTTTTCACCTTCTGGTGTGCTGTATTCGACACCAAAACCAGAACAAGAAAAATTACACTTAGAAAATCGAATAAAAATCGAAACCTTACCTATTCTTTTTCCTTCTCCTTGAATAGTTGGGCCAAAAATTTCACTCAGATCAAGCATATACCGTGCTTTTACTTTTTGGGGTTTCTAAAAATTCTAAATGTGAAACTTTTACATCTAAGCGTTGCATTTTTTTTTGTATGATTTTTAATAACCATGTCGAAATATTTTCACTTGTGGGAACATAATCTACAATTATATATCCTTCATACATCTCTTTGATATGATCTTCTTCCTTTTTAATAAAATCCATGTTCGGACGCTTATAATTTTCTTCAAATGAAATAAGATTTTCTTTATTTGTATAATGAGGAAGTAAGGTTGGAAATAAAGGGTCATTTATATCAATAATAAATTTATGATCCAGTGTTTTGTCTAAAAAAACTTTAAACCAATTAAGATGTTTAAAATCAGTTACCATGCCACCTTTTAATTTATCAGACTCTAAATGAATAATAATTTTACCTTGATGTCCATGAAGGTGTCTGCATACCAAACAATCATCTAGGGCAAATTCTATATCCAATTCTTGTGACCAAACTCGATGTCCATAACAAAAATCAAATTCTTTGGAAATATTCCATTTCATTATAAAGCCTTATACGTAATAGGATCAGTAGTATTTGCACGTGCGAAACCATTTAATCGTAAACGGCAAGAATCACATAAACCACAGGCCTTTTCTTCTTCTTGATAACAAGACCAAGTAAGCTCTAGTGGTACATTTAATGCTAGTGCTTTTCTTACTATATCTTCTTTCATTAAATTAACCAAAGGCGTTTTAATACTAATCTTTGTACTTTCTTTTGTTCCTTGATTAATAGCAGCAAGCATTTTTGATATAAAAGAATTGGTACAATCTGGATATCCCGAACCATCTTCTTGAACAACGCCTATAAATAATGCTTGTGCTTCTTCTTTTTCAGCAATAGCAGATGCAATGGATAAAAATATTCCATTTCTAAAAGGCACATAAGTAGAAGGAACACCTTCTTCTATTCCAGATGTAGGTATTTCCATACTTGTATCTGTTAAAGAAGAGGCTCCAATTTGTGCAAAGAAAGGAATATCAATTTCATATTTGTTTGCAATATTTAAAGATTTACAAACATCTCTAAAGGATTTTAGTTCTCGATCTTGTGTTCTTTGACCATAATTAAAATGAACAGCTACTATTTCATAACCTTCATTTTTTGCTATATATGAAGCAAGAGTAGAATCCATGCCTCCACTTAAAATACATATTGCTTTTTTACTCATATGTTAAATAATCCTTTTCTTTATTCGTAAAAAACTTCCATGATATTGGAAGAACTTTAACTTTACTTTTATTGTTTAATTTTTTTTACACTTTTATCTACTACTATTAATGCATTGCACTTACTTAAAGTAGAGACCATACCTGGGCGTCTTTTTTCACATATTGTAAATGAGCTACCATCAAAAAAACCTGGAACAATTCCCATTTGTGCTTTATGATTAATAAATTCACCTTCTAGAGATGTTTCTATATAATTATGATAAATATCATTGACCCCTAAAAGTTTGTTAATTATTAGTTTTCCAAAGAGCTCAAAAATCAAAGCTGCTGCTAAAGGATTTCCTGGTAAATTTAAAATATAAGAATTATCAATTTTTCCAAATACAGTTGGTTTTCCTGGTTTAATAAAAATACCATCAAAAAGTGTAGTAAAAGAAAGTTCATTGAAAGCGGCTTTTGTATAATCCGCATCTCCTACAGAAACCCCGCCAGAAGTAATAATTAAATCCGCATCTAAAGCATTTAAAACAGAATCTTTTATTGATTCAATACTGTCTTGCGCTTGTCCTATAAAACTTACTTCACACCCAAGTTCTTTACAACGGGATAATAAAGTAGGGGTATTTGAATTGTAAATTTGATAAGGCTCAATTTTTTCATAATGCAGTTTTAACTCTTCACCAGAAGAAAAAACAACAATTTTTGGTTTTTTTATAAGTTTTACATAAGAAATACCTTGGGAGGACAAAAGTGTAATATGAGAAAAATTAAGGATTTCTCCTTTTTTTATCAAAATTTCACCTGTTTTAATATCTTCACCAATAAAACGAATATGTTGATATTCTTTTATATTAGAGTTTAGCTTTATTTTATGCTCACTTGTAATTTCTACATCTTCTTTTGGAACTATGGCTGTACAATTAGCAGGAATTCTAGCTCCCGTCATAATTTTGATACAGCTACCTTCTTTTAAGATTTTATTATTATTATCCCCAGCAAAAATAGTATCCATAACTTCAAGTGTTTTGTTTTTATCTTGAATTAAGACGGCATATCCATCCATTGCTGAATTGTCAAATTTTGGCAAAGATGAACTTGCAATAATATCTTGTGCTAATACTCTTTGATTGGCTTGTTCAATGGGTAAAAGTTCATAAACTACTTTTTTAAAACTTGATAAAATTATTTCACTTGCAACTTTTGGGGTAACTGCCATCTGGGTCCTTTTTATCTCTTTTATTAGGTATTACTAAGATAAAATATAAATCTTTTATTTGGTATATCTTTGATATAATACCCAAAATTTTTAAAAGTGAGATAATATGGACGTAATGAGTTCTTCTGTTCAAATGCATGTTTTTATGTTATTTGTTTTTTTTGGTATTATGTTGTTTAATTATTATACTGTTTCTACCGTTAAGAACTTTATTAAAATGGCAAAACGATTAAAAGCTATGACATCAATTTATCATATTGCAAATGCAATGATTATTTATACAGGAATGATTTTATCAGCCTTTTATCATGACCTAGCATTTAAAGTATTATTAATGATTCCAACAGGAATCTTTTTAATGGTTATTGAAATTAAACGTTTCAAAAAAATGAGAGTTATTAAAAGTACAGATATTGAACTACAAAAAGCCTTTATTCCTTATGCAAAAAAGATTTATAGAATTGAAATGGCAGTGCTGGTTGTAATGTCAACAATTATTTCACTAATCTAATGCAATTCTTACATCATGAAGATGCAGGTTCCTCTACGCTTGTAATAAAAGAAGATGCCTATAAGTATCTTATAAAAGCAAGACGACACAAACTACAAGATCAAGTATTTTTCAGGAACCTAAATAATACTTCTCTTTATACCTATGAAATTTTCAATATTCTTAAAAAAGAAGCAGTGCTTAATCTTATAAAAAGTGAAGAAAAAAGTATTGAAGCAAGTAAAAAACTACAAATCCTTTGGGCTGTTGTTGATCCAAAAACAATAGAAAAACGACTTCCTTATTTAAATGAAATAGGAGTAGATAAAATATCTTTTTATTATGGCTCTTTTTCTCAAAAGAATTTTAAATTAAATTTTGATAAGTTTGAAAAAATATTAATTAATTCATCTGGACAATGTGGGCGTTCCTCTATCATTAAACTTGAGCTTATTACTTCATTAAAAGAATTTTTAGCACTTAACCCAGATACACATGCTCTTAATTTTTCTAAAAAAAACATCTCTGATACAAGTATTTCTACTATTGCACTTGGTTGTGAAGGGGGTTTTTCTAAAGAAGAACTTTCTTTATTTAAAGAAGAGAATATTGTAGGTTTTTCTTCCCAACTGATATTACGTTCAGAAACTGCGATTACTGCAATGGCTTCAAAAGTATTACTTTAATATCCCTTTTTATAATATAAGCCTCATTCTTTAGATGCCTTGAGATATACAAGTATTCATCTTAGCTTTTATATATATTTAAATTATTTAGGGCATAAAAAAAGGGTACAGATTTCTCTGTACCCTTTTTTTATTTAAAGAAAAGTTCTAGTGAACTTCTCTCCATTTACTGTTTTTCCAAAGGAAAGCAAAAATAGCAAAGATAACCATATAAATTAAAAATTTAGGTCCTAATTCTTCTCTTTCTTGTTTTTTAGAATCTCCAATATCTTCCATATATTCAATCACTTGAGCTTGAGCTTCTTCATTAAGTCCAACTCTAGGCATTGCTGTACCTTCAAGATGTTTTTGAGGATCATTAACAAATGTTTTTAAGAATTCAGGTCCTCTTGATCTGATGTACTGAGATAAATCCGGAGGAGTTTTCCCCATATATGCTTTGATATTTTCAGAAGGTGTTTGGGCGCTCATTGAGCCACCTTTCATATCTGCATATTTAATACCATGACATCTTAAACAAGCATCCGTAAACACTTCTTTATTTGACATCTCTTTTGGTGCAATTGTTTGTAAATATGCAACCATATCAGCAATATCAGATGCAGGCATCCAATCATAATTAGGCATAGGATGAACAGCACCATCAAGGAACTTGTGTTCAACTTTTCCAGCTTTAGCAGGGTTTTTAATAAATGCCGCTAAATAATCACCAGAGTAAATTTTACCAGCTGAAGATAAATCAGGTGGAACAACACCATAAGCTGCACCATTATCTGCATTAGACATTAATGCAGGGAAATTAGCAACTTCAATAGAGTGACATGCTGTACAATTAGCTTGTACTAAAGCAGCACCATTTGTAGCATCACCTTTAGCTCCATTTAATCCATCAACATCTTTAAATTCAAAATCAGCTTCTGCAACTGTAGGATGCATCTCATGATGTGCATAAGGTTCAACACCCCAATACATCACGAGAGTAAGTCCAACAACAACTGCAAGTATTTTTAATTCTCTCATCTTACTTACCTCTCTTTTTAGCGTCCATTTTAGTAACTAATGGTAATACTGCAAAAATAATTAAGAATGCAAGCGCTGCGTAGAATCCTACCCATGCATTAGCACCTGTTGGAGGAAGTTTTCCATAAACAGTTAATACAATTAAATCGGCCATTAAAATCCAGAACCAAATAAAGAACATAGGTCTTTTATGAGCTGGTAAAATTTCAGGATCTTTATCTAAGAATGGTAATAACAAGAATGCAACATTGGCAAAACCAAATGCAGCTAATCCAATATCAAAGGCCTTAATTCCAGCAATATCAAAGAAGAATCCTCTTAATACTTCATACGACCATAAGAAATACCACTCAGGGTAAATATGCGCAGGTGTAACCATATTATCAGCAGGATCAAAGTTAACTGGATCCATAGCAAAGTTATAATGGAAGAATACTAAGTAAAAATAGAAAATCAAGAATACACCAAGAACTGCTAAATCTTTAGAGATAAATACAGGCCAAAAAGGAATAACTTTAGATT
Source organism: uncultured Arcobacter sp. (assembly GCA_913062735.1). The sequence goes on along the minus strand of CAJXWI010000083.1, from coordinate 1,927 downwards.
CTTTTTTATTTCCAGATAAATATTTTTGTGCTTCTAAATCATAATCAATTTCTTCAGAACTTTGATTATTAACATGTGGAATTCTTAATGTATAAAAGTGTAATCCAATTAATCCCATAATAGTAATAGGTAATAAAAATACATGTAACATAAAGAATCTAGTTAAAGTAGCATCTGCTACATTAAAATCTCCTCTAATCCAAACTACTAGTGCATCCCCAATTACTGGAACTCCACCAAATAAATTGGTAATAACCATAGCTGCCCAATAAGACATTTGTCCCCAAGGTAACATATATCCAGAGAAACCAGCTGCTGAGAATGTCATAAACAATAACATACCAGAAATCCAAATCATTTCTCTTCCTTGTTTATACGAACCATAATAGATTCCAGTAAACATATGAATATAAATAATTAAGAAAATAACAGAAGCCGCAACTCCATGCATATGTCTAAACAACCAACCAAACGCAACTTCTTGCATAATTGTGTAGTTTACAGAATCAAATGCTAAGTTAATATCAGGTTTGTAGTACATCATTAAAAAAATACCTGAAATAATTAATATTCCAAAAGTAGTTGCTAATAAAACACCCATTGCCCATAAGAAGTTAATATCTTTTGGAATCCAATATTCAGTCATCATAACTTTGTTGAATTGGGTTGTATTTAACCGTTGATCAAACCACTCGCCTAGAGAGTTTGCTTTAGTAATTTTTGCCATTTGCTACCCCTTACGCTTGTGTTGCTAAATAAGCAAATATTTTTTTGAATTCAGGACCTTCGTTACCTAAAACGATAGTATTTCCTTCAACCGAAAATGGTGGTAAATCAAGTGGCCGTGGAGGTGGTCCAAATGTTTGTTTCCCACTAGGATTAAAAGAACCGCCGTGACAGGCACATTTCCAAGTATCTTTTTTCCATGCTGGAATACAACCTAAGTGAGTACATAGTCCAATAGCAACAGTAAATCTGTCTTTACCAACTATTAAGTCTCGCTCGGAATTTTCCATACTTTCAGATTTCTTAAGCACAAATATTGGCTTACCTCTCCAAGAGAATGTTTCGGGTTTACCTGGTTTCATTGGACTTAAGTCAATTGTTGTGAATCCACCAGCAAGTACGCTTGGTAATGGATCCCAAGCTTTTTTCATTCCTACAAGTGCAAATCCGCCACCTACAGCTGCAACAGCTGCAAATGAATAACCAATAAAATCACGTCTATTAGTATCGTTAGACATTTATCTTCCTTATTTTAAAATAAATTGTCCCATTATAATTAAAATTAACTTAAGAATATATGTTAATGAATAATTAATAACGAAATTGAATGATGTGATGAAAAAATGATACTGATGGTTACAGCTACCTAAAGATGGTAACTGTTATGACTTGATAATGATTATTTATTGAGAATGATTCTTATTATTTAATAAAATTTATTATTTCTTTTTCTATCTCATCTTTATTGATTACTGATTTATGAATAACCTCAGAATCAAATAAATCTTTAATAGAATCAGTGATTTTTATATTAAAACTTGCAGATATTTCATCTAAAGCTTCTTTATCAGAATATTGTACATCATCACTTTTTAAAGCATTAAGCACAGTAGGTGAAAATTTTGTCCACTCAGCTGTTGAGTACATTACTGTTTTCAGTTTCTTTTCTTTTAAATTTTCGTAAGCTTTGAAACATGTTGCAGTATGTGGATCCATTAAATATCCCTCTAAACTTGCTTCTTTTATAATATTTAAACCATAATCATCATCAGAGTTTACTGCAGAAAATACATTTTGAAGTAATACTAATTCTTCTTCATTTAATGTAAATTTATTGTTTTCATTTAAATCGTCCATAAATTCTTTGGTTCTCACAGGTCCATATAAGTCAAATAAAATTCTTTCAATATTAGATGATTTC
>CAJXWI010000082.1 GCA_913062735.1 uncultured Arcobacter sp. | reverse complement strand
CTTTTTGGCACTTAAGGACGTAAAATGATTAGATATATTGTAGCATTAAGCCTTATTTTTTCATTTTCATTTTCACTTGATCTTGAATCCTTATTAAAAAGTGTTAAAAACGAATCTAAAGCAGAGTTAGCGCTTGAAAACAAACGATTAAATGATTTTTTAGAGAATAAAAAAGAGCAAGCAAAAATTTTGGCTATGACAAAAAAAGCGCTTAAAACAGAAGAAAGAAGAAGTATTGCTCTTAAAAAAGCAATAGAAGATAAGGAGTTAGAGCTAATTGAAAAAGAAGCCGAGCTTGAGATAAAAGCAGCTAACTTAGGAGAAATGTTTGGAAGTGTAAGACAAAGTTCATCTGATTTTTTAATTAACTTTCAGCACTCGTTAACTGCCTCACAAGATCTATCAAAAGAAACATTCTTTTACAAACTAGCAAATTCAAAAAAACTAGCAAATATTAATGAACTTACTTTATTTTGGCATGAAATGTTAGATGAAATCATCAAAAGTGGTTCAATTTCACAATACAATGCAAAGGTGATTTTAAACTCAGGAGAAAGAGTAAAACAAAGTATTACAAGAGTAGGACTTTTTTCAGCGACTAGTCATGGAAAATATTTAAATTATTCAAATGATATGAAATCTTTAGTTGAATTAGCTGTACAGCCTAGTTCAAGTGTACAAGAAAATGCAAAAAACTTTGAAAACTCCTCTGATATTCAAAATATTTTAATTGACCCAACAAGAGGAACCTTATTAGTGATGCTTGAAAACAATCCAAGTATTCTTGATAGAGTAAATCAAGGAGGAATAGTAGGTTTTATTATTTTAGTTCTTGGAGGATCAGGACTGTTATTTGCATTGTATAAAATATTGGTATTAAATATGTATTCACGTAATATCAAAAAACAAATAAAAGATTTACAAAATGCCAATGATAATAATGCCCTAGGAAAGATTGCTACAGTATTTTATAACAATCTAAATGATTCATTAAATGATTTAGAAGTTAAAGTAGGTGAAGCTATTTTAAAAGAAAGTAATAAAATACAAAAAGGTCAAAGTTTTGTAAAACTACTAGCAGCGGTTACTCCTCTCTTAGGATTATTAGGAACAGTGACTGGTATGATTACTACTTTTCAAGCCATTACCTTATTTGGAACAGGTGATCCCAAACTTATGGCAGGAGGAATATCTACTGCTTTAATTACTACTGTACTAGGTTTAGTTACTGCAATTCCTTTATTGTTTGCATATACTTATATTTCTTCAAAATCAAGACAATTAATTTCTATATTAGAAGAACAAAGTATTGGTTTATTAGCCAAAAACTTGAAATAAATGTTTGAATTATATCTAGATGATCTCCTTGGTTTCTTTGAAAAAGGAGGCCTGGTATTATTTTTAGTATTTATTTTAGCTTTGTGTTTATGGGCTTTATTAATTGAACGCTATATTTATATAGCCTATGAGTTTAAAGCATTCAAGAAAAATGTTTTAGATGAAGTATCTAAAATACAAAAAGATCATCGCTTTAAAGAAGAAATTAAACGCTATTTTATTGAGCATTCAGCCATTAAGCTTGAAAAAGGCCTGCCTTTTATTAATACAATTATTATAGTGTGCCCACTTGTTGGCTTATTAGGAACAGTTACTGGAATGATTGAAGTCTTTGATGTCATGGCAGTACAAGGAAGCTCAAACGTTAAATCTATGGCTTCGGGTGTCTCAATGGCAACCATTCCTACAATGGCAGGAATGGTGGTTGCTTTAAGTGGTTTATTATTTGAGAAAAGATTAGAAATGTCGATTAAAGAACGCAAACAAAAACTTGAATTTGAAATTCAAAAGGTATTATAATGAGAAGATTTACACAAAAACATCATAAAGAAGATACAGAAATCAATTTAACTCCTATGCTTGATGTTGTTTTTATTATGCTTATATTTTTTATTGTTACAACTTCTTTTATTAAAGAAACAGGAATAGAAGTAAACAGACCCTCTGCAAAAAGTACACAAAGTAAAGCACAAGCCAATATTTTAATTGCTATTAAAAACAATGATGAGATTTGGATTGATAAACGTATGGTTGATATAAGGTCTGTACGAGCAAATATTGAGCGTTTAAAAGCTACTAATACACAAAACTCTGTTGTTATTCAATCAGATCAAGCATCTAAAACTGGTACATTAGTAAAAGTTATGGATCAAATTAGATTAGCAGGTATTTTTGCTATTTCTATTTCTACTTTAAAGAATAATTAATGAAAATAGTTTTAAGCCTAATCTTTTCTGCTCTTATTTGTTTGGGTATGTTTTTTGTGATGCATTTAATGATTTCTTCCAATCAAGCATCACTAAAAGAAAAAAAAACTACACCCCATCTTGTTTATTTGCGAGATAAACAAGACACTCATATTGAGCGTAAAAAAAGAATTAAGCCCAAAGTTCCTCCTAAAGAAATAGTGCTTAAAAAAATGAAGTTATTAAGAACACCTCTTGATGTAAAAACAAATAAAATGGTTAAAATTAAACCTTTTAAAATAGAACATCAAAAAATTGACCTGTCTGCTATTAACTCCTTAGGTGGTGCACAAATAGAGATGAATATGGGCCTAATTGATGCCAATTCTTTACAAATTTTAAGAAAAGCAAATCCACGATATCCTAGGCGCGCAAAACTTAAGAAAATTGATGGTTTTGTAAAACTTATTTTTACTATTTCTAAAGAAGGAAATGTATCAAATGTTAGAGTACTTGATTCAAAACCAAAAGGTATTTTTGAGAAATCTGCTATAAAAGCAATGAAAAGATGGAAATTTAAACATACGGGCATCCAAAAAGATGCAACAATTACATATAATTATAGGTTGGCAAATTGAAAAAATTATTACTTTGTTTACTCGTTTTTACAAGCTTATTAAATGCAAAAAATACTATTTCTAAAAAAGCATACAAGCAATTACAAGAAGCGCAAAAGTTAAGTGAAAGTAAGTTGTATAAAGAAGCTTTATTTATCTTAGAACCTATTATAAAAACATCTGAAAATAAACTTGAACGCTTGTATGCGTATCAAGCAAAAGCAAATATTTATATCAATAAAAATGAATACAAAAAAGTTGCCCGTATATATATAAATATTATTAACTTAGAAGTTTCCGAAGAAAAAGATTTAGATACATTAAAAAAGAATCTTTCACAAATATATTTAGGAGAATCTTTATACAAAAAATCTTTGAAATACTCTTTTGAAATACTTGATAGTAAACATATAAACAAAGACAGTGTTATGAAAAATATTGCACTGGCTTATTATTATGATGAAAAATACAAAAAATCTGTACCTTATATAAAATCCGTTATTAAAGCAGAAAAGAAAAAAGAATCATGGTATCGTATGCTGTATTCTTCCTATATACAAACAAAAGATTATAATTTGGCTATTGGTGTTTTAGAATATATGACACTTAATTATACCAATAAATCATCTTATTGGATGCAACTTATTTCTTTGTATCAACGTACCAAACAAGATAAAAAATCGTTAGCTACCCTTGAACTAGCGTATAATAAAAAATATATTAGTCAAAAAGAAAATGCTATGTATTTTGTGAATGTTTTATTACAAAATGATCTGTTTCATAAAGGAAGCCTTGTACTTAAAGAGGCAATGAAAAAAGGTTTTGTAGAAAAAAACAAAAAGAATTTTGATTTATTAATTGCAGGATATTTAAATGCAAAAAACTATAAAAGTGCTATTAAAGAATTAAATGCTTCTAAATGGGCACATACTTCTAAATACACTCTTATGCTTGCCAATATTTATTACAATAAAGAGCATTATAAAACGGCTATTAAAGTATTAAAACACTACAAGTTCAAAAGAGGAAGCAGAAAAGATGGGGAAAGATATTCACTAATTGCCCTATGTTTTCATGAATTAGATGATAAAAAATCTTCTAAAACATATCTTAAAAAAGCAGCTTCGAATAAATACCAGAAAAAAAGAGCGCAATACTTAGCTAAAAGTTTAGGGATTAAAATCTAGTTTTACTTAGCTTCGTAAAAAAAGGTTTTTTTTGCCCTTTTTTGTACATTGTTTTTTCCTATACTTCTTTTATGAGTAAAAATGAAATATTAAACTATTTAAAAAATGCAAAAATCCAAGATGAGATATTAGAACAAATTTGTTATTATTTTTCACTTGATTATACTGCTAGTACAACAGCTAAAGAGCTAAATTTAAGTAGGCAAACTATTAATAACTATTATAAAATAATAAGAACCTTGTTACTTAAAAAACAAGAAGAATTAATCCTAGATATGAAATCTTCTTCAGCAAACAATGGTTTTTCATTAAAATACCTTCAATCTAATTCTGATTTAAACTATTTTATTGAATACGATGAAAAAGTATTTATTATTGATTCTGATTTTTCCTTAGTTCCTAAGATTAATAATCTATTAAATGAAGACATAAAGAACTCACTTCATAATAATTCAAAATCAAACTGTGCAAAGGTTTTATTTAATCAAAGAAATCAAAGTTATTTAGTAATGAGAATGCTAAAAACCAGCAATAATATGCAAGAGTTTGTGGATAAAAGATTAAAAAAATTCAGAGGTTTAAATAAAGAGAATTTATTTATTCATTTAAAAGAATCTCAATTTAGATTCAATTATTCAAATGAGTATTTGCACAACACTGTTCTATCTTTACTAAACCTCAATACAAAATCGTGCGCCAGCTAGATCATTTGAGACACTAAGAGTACCTCTAAAATGTGTTTCAATAATCATTTTTGACATATACAATCCAATGCCTGAACTGTTTTCTTTTGTTGTAAAATAAGGTTCAAATACTTTTTCTATTATAGAACTATTGATTCCTCCTGCATTATCATTAACACTTACAAAACTTTTATTTTGTCTTGTATCAACTTCAATAGTGATTACAGCGTTTTTAATAGCCTTAATTACTAAAGCATCTTTTGCATTTTTTAACAAATTTAATACAACTTGTGAATATTCATTCTCAATTGCTCTAATTTTCTTGTCACTTTTTATAATATATTTCATTTTTATATTTGAAGATACTAAAGATGGGTGAATAATATCTATTGCTTTTTGTACTGCCATACTAATAAAAAATTCTTCTTTTATTTTTGAGAGTTTGTAAAAGTCTTTAAAGTTATCAATTGTTTTAGACATAAAATCCAGTTGATTATTAGATTCTTCAAGTTTTTCATCTAAATACTTTTTACTTAAATCATTATCATCACTTGCTAATTGAAGGTTCATATTTATATAAGAAAGATGACTTAAGGGTTGTCTCCATTGATGGGCAATATTATTAATCATTTCACCCATAGAAGCTAATTTATTTTGATGCACATACATTTTTTCTTTTTCTTTTTTTTCAAAAATTGTTTCTTTTAATTTGTAACCCAAAGCCAAAGTTAAAATTAAAGATTCTAGTGGAAAACCAATATGTATTGTGTGGATTAAATCTAAATCAAAAATAGGCAAATATTCATTAACACTTAAACTCACAAAAAGAACCATCCACCCAAGAACATAAAATCCTGAACTTTTGCTGCCCTTAAAGTAAGATATGCATCCAGCAATAACTAAAGTACCTACAACAACACTTCGTGGCAAATAAACGTAAAGAATCGAATATTCTAATAAACAAGTCAATAATAAATCAACAATATGTAAATATATTAAAAAGTTAAAAAGGGTATTCATACGTGGCATTTTTTCTTTACTATTTAAAATCTCTTTTGTAAATAAAATAGTAAATAAAGAAGCCAATGTTTCTGCTTGATCAATGATCATTTGATCAAAACCAGTAATAAAAGTCTGATTTAAGATATCAGATATCAGATATAAAACGCTTAGTATTGATAATTGCATAAGAGAATAATAAAGAAATGCTTTCTCAAAGGTATAAAGAAATAAAATAAAATTATATAAAAAAGCACAAAAAATTATGCCATAAGCAATACCAAAAAAAATCCCTTCATTTATAAGTAAGTTTTTATATCTGCTTTCATTCACAAGTATTCTTCCAAAATTTAATAACTTCGCTTCTTTATGAACAAAATAAAAAATAATCTCTTTAGGTGTATTTTTATTTACATCAAAAATCAGTGAGTCATAATTTCTTTCATACGCAATATTTGAAGAAAGTAAATCATTAATATCACTTACAACTTTAAGTGAATAGGATCTATTTTCTAAAAAACTTCTATCAATTTTAAGTTTTATTGCAACTTGTTTAAATTTTTCTTTTTTTAGGTTGTATTCTTTATACACTTTGTAGTTCACAAAATCTTTTGAAAGATAGGCTTCTTTTATTATTTGGCTACGTAAAGGGCTAGCTTCTAAATAAAAACATAAACATAAAAAACAAACAATATATTTAATCAAGGACTTCGATCCTATATCCAACTTTTGCTACATTGATTAAAGTATCACTAGGAAGTTTTTTTCTAAGGTTTCTTACAAGTGAACGAATTGCATCTTCGCTCATAAAAGAATCGTACCAAATTTTGTTTTCTATTTCTTCGTATGAAACGACCCTATTCTCATTCTTATATAAAATATCTAAAAATAAAAGCTCATTCTTACTCACTTTTATATTTTTATTATCTTTTATGAGTGTTCTATTAAAAGGGTCATAATAACACTCTTTTGTAATATATTTTATTGTTTGTATATTTTCTTTTATATTTTTAGCACACTGTAGTAGTACTGGAAACAAAATATTATGTCTTATTGGTTTAACCATATACTTAACCAATCCAAGTTCAACAGCAGAAATTAAATAATTGGTATCAGTAAATGCGGTCAACATTATAATTTGTGTATCGATTTTGTTTTCTCTTAATTTTTTGACAAACTCAATTCCCGTCATATTGGGCATTTTTATATCTGTAATTATGATATCTGGTTCATGCGCTTCGACTATCTTTAACGCTTCTATTCCATCTTTTGCTTCATATACAAAAGGGAATAATCTTTTTAAATAAGACACCGCATTTTTTCGTATGAATTCTTCATCTTCAACATATAATATTTTGATATTTTTAAACTCTTCTCTTTTCATATGGAAGTATACATTAATTATAATAACAATTATCACAATCGTACATTTAAATTTGATTTTTATTAAGATTCTTTCTTCTTTTTATATATCAGGCTTTTATATACTTTTTAATATAATAAACCAAAAAAATAACAACTACTATGAAGTAAGGACAAAGAGTGAGAATACTTTCAGGAATACAACCCTCAGGAACATTACATATAGGTAACTATTTTGGCGCAATGCAAAAAATAGTACAAGCACAAGAAGAAGGTGAACTTTATGCCTTCATAGCTTCTTATCACGCATTAACCTCTGTTAAAAATAAAGATGAATTAAAAAATAATATTTTTGAAGTAGCAGCTAATTTTTTAGCAATTGGAATGGATCCTAGTAAATCAACATTTTGGGCACAACATGACGTAAAAGAAGTATTAGAACTGTACTGGATTTTATCTAACTCTTGTTCTATGGGTTTACTTGAACGTGCACATTCTTACAAAGATAAAACATCAAGAGGAATAGGCGCTAATCATGGTTTGTTTTCTTACCCTGTATTAATGGCTGCTGATATTTTATTATATGATTCACAAATAGTTCCTGTTGGAAAAGATCAAATTCAGCATGTTGAAATAGCTAGAGATATTGCAACATCATTTAACCACTTGTATGGAGATATTTTAACTTTACCTCAATCAAAAGTAGATGAGAACGTAGCTACTGTGCCAGGAACAGATGGGGCTAAAATGTCTAAATCTTATGGTAATACTATTAATATGTTTGGAAATAAAAAAATCATCAAAAAACAAGTTATGGGAATAGTAACTGATTCTAAAGGTCTTGAAGATGTAAAAGATTATTCTACGTGTAATATTTATACTCTTTGTAAATTATTTATGAATGAAAATGAACTTGCAAACTTACGAGATCGTTATGAAACACCAGGGGAAGGTTATGGGCATTTTAAACTAACACTTTTAGATAAAATCACGCAATACTTTGCACCCTACGCTACAAAAAGAGAAGCTTTATTAGCTAATCCAAAACAAGTAGAAGAAGCACTTGCTTATGGAGCACAAAAAGCAAGAAAAGTTGCAGCTGCAAAAATGGAAATAATAAGAGATGCAGTAGGTTTATAAAGTAAAAACTTCTATATAAAGGAAACCTTCCTTTATATAGAAGACTCAAAAATAATTCTTTTATTCAAGTTTTTCTGATACAAAAATTGTTATTGGATAAAAGAAATAGATTTTTTCATCTTTTTTATAAGTATTCATTCCCATACTATTCGTATCTAAATCCTTGTTAAATATTTCTCTTAATTTTTCTTCATCGCCTTTTTTTGGAAATGAAGCTTTTAATTGACTTTCTAATTCTAAATCAACCTTATAAAAATTTTGTGCATGATTTCCTAATTGCTTACTTGAAAACAAAGCATCAAATTCTTTATGTGTCAATG
>CAJXWI010000081.1 GCA_913062735.1 uncultured Arcobacter sp. | reverse complement strand
TTTGCATATGGGAATTGGAATCATCTTATGCTCGTTCTTATTGTAGAAATTGTCCAAAATATTATAAACTTCAAGACTTCTACCTTCTAATGTGTCAGGGCTGATTTTTTTATTTTTTAATTCCATTGCTTTTTCAAGTTCATCATAAGTAGCGCCAATTTGATCTTCATCACTTCTTGTATCATCCCAAAGACCATCGGTTGGTTTAGCTATTATGATTTCATCAATTATATTTAGTTGTTTGGCAACGGATCTTACTTGAGATTTCATTAGGTCAGCAATAGGAGATAAATCAACTCCACCATCGCCATATTTTGTATAAAATCCAACACCAAAATCTTCAACTTTGTTCCCTGTCCCAACAACTAAATAATTATTTAGGGTAGCGTGGTAATATAAAGTTGTCATTCTTAATCTTGATCTTGAATTTGCAAGTGACAATAAATTATCATTTTTATGATCTTTTGAAACTGATTTAGAAAAAGATTCAAAGGTTTTTGTAAGGTCAATATATTCTTCCTCAAAATTTTCAAACTTATTTAAAGAATACATAAATCTATTATCCAGTCCGTATCCTGATGGAGCTTCAACTTTTATTACTGGTAAAACAGGATTGGTAGTTTGATTTACATACATATTATTTATGCATTTATCCAGTTTTTCTCGAATTGGAAATATAATTTCTGGCTTAGTAATTATTGCTTTTTTTTTTATTTCTTTAAAATCACTCTTTGAGGTGTTGGTAATTATAAAAGACAATAAAATTAAAAAAGTAATTTTTTTAAGTATTATAATATTTATTTCTCCAACAATTTTAGCATTTTTTAGCTCATCTTTTATTTTTAATAAAACACTAGGCGTAAGTTCTACTTCATTCATCACTCTTGAAGGAAAACATAAAATTCCTAAGTCTTTAAAAATACTTTCAAATTCATATAAAGTAATTTGATCTGTTGCCAGAAGTATTAAACCTATTTTTCCATTGTGAGAAATCTTATTGTTAATTTCACATTTTAAATTATTTATTTTCATCTTATTTCTTTTTGTTTTAAGTAACATTTGCCCCCCCTTCCCTAAGGAAGGAAGATAAATGTTTAGTGTTTTTTCTCAGCCGCTGCTACTTCTTTAATTAAATTATTTAAGATTTTTTGAGCATCTTTTTTAGCTTGTTCTTTTTGATCTGCTGGATAAGCATTTGCTACAACTTCTAAATATGTTGCATGTAAAGATTTACTTACTTCTTTAAATTTTGCACGCTCATCTTCAGTTAAAGTAATAAATGTTAAGTCTTTATTTTCTTCTTTCATTTTAAGTGTATTTTCTTTATTAATCTTCTTTTGGTAAATAAATGCAGCTTTATCTGCTTCTTTAATTGCTTTTTTAACAATCATTTTTTTATTATCGCTAAGATTATTATACCACTTAGAGTTAGTAGATACTGTTGCTACATAAGGCTGTTGCCCTGGGAACATAATATATTTTTGAACCATATGCCATTTTGCACCGTAAATAAAATACATTGGATTAACCATTCCATCAACTGTTCCTAATTGTAAAGAAGAATATACTTCACCCCATGATAAAGGAGTTGGTACCGCACCAAATGCTTTATAGGTTTCAACAGGAATTGTAGAAGTAAATGTTCTTATTTTTTGACCTGCAAAATCAGCTGGTGTTCTAATAGCTTTATTTGCACCCCATGCCATTTCACCCTCAGTTAACATTGATAAAAGTTTTAAATTAACTTTTTCAAACTTTGGTGCTAAATCATTGTAGATTGTTTTACTTGTAGTTAAAACCTCTAATGCAGCCTCTTCATTATTAGTTAATACATACGGAATTGATAATGCTTGAACTTCAGGAACAAAAGAACCTAAGTGTCCAGTACCTACAGATACAAATTGTATCGTTCCATTAGATGTTAATTCAACAATATCATTCTCTCCACCTAATTGTCCATAATAATACACTCTAACTTTTATTTTTCCATTTGATTGTTCTTTTACAGACTTTGCAAACGTTTGTGCATAAATATCTTGTACATCTTTTTTAGATTCTTCGCTTGCAAACTTCCATGTTTCTGCATTTAAACTAGCCCCTAATAACATTGCACATAAAGTGCCAATTACTTTACCTTTAATCATTCTTCATCCTTTTACAGTTAATTCCTAACTTGTATAAGAAGTATATATTTAATAAACTTTAATTTAGCTTAAGATATATTGAGAATATGGTAAGAATATATTAAAAATAAAAGTACGAATTATTTCTGTTAAATTTGCCTTAGGAAATATTTATTTAAAGGAGGAATAAATATAGAAAAAACTCTATATTTATTAGGGAATAGAAAATAATACTCTTAGATAGAATATTTTCGTATAAAGGTTTCGAGGTAAGAGATTAATGAATCAACACAAGTCATAGCTTTTTCATTGTCTTGTTCAAGAACGGCTTCTAATATTTTTATGTGTAATTTTTTACCTTCTTCATGATCTTCTTTTTGAGCATGAAAATACCAAAATCTATGAGATAAACCCTGTACATTTTTGAGTTCTTCCAAGATAAACTGATTTTTTGAAGCTTTTGCTAAAACTTCATGTCGTTTCTTTAACCAATGTAAAAATTCTACATCATCTTGTTCTTTGGCTTGAACTAATAAAACTTTTATATTCTCTTTATCTGTATCATTAAGCCTTTTGATGGCACATTTTACACATAAACTTAAAATTGAATGTCTAACTTCTAACATTTGTAACTGAATAGAAGCATTCATTTCTGGAATTAGTATTCCAGATCTAGAAATATTAACTAAAAAAGATTTGGATAAAAGTATTAATGCTTCACGCACAGGAGTTCTCCCAGCGCCTATCATTTCTGCAATCTCAGCTTCGCTTAAAATACTTCCTGGTTCGATTTTACAAAATACAATTAAATCTTCAAGTATTTCATAAACTTGTTCCGTCATGCTTTTGTTTTTATTTTTTTTAAGTTTTTCCATATTAGCACTCACATTTAATTATTTATTTTTTCTAATTTATTTTATTATATTTAAATACATCTTAAATTATATTTTTACTTTTAAGCAAAATAAGTAACAATTGTAATCAAATATATCTTATATCTTAATTTAAAATATATTTTAAATATATTTTAGATATATTTATTAAAAAGGATTAGCTTGAAAAATATACATTTAAAAGGCCTGATAATTACGGCAAGTGGCGTACTATTACTTAGCTTAGAATCTTTATTTATAAAACTTACTTCAATCTCGGCTCTTGTTTTTTCTTTTTATATTTCCATTTTTATGCTAAGTTCATCAAATTTCATACTTATTTTTACTAAAAAAAGACATTTTTTACTTACATACAAAAAAGATTTATTGGCCATTTTACTGTGTGGATTTTTATTAGGAATTTCAAATATATTATTTATTTCTGCCATTAAGAATACAAGTGTCGCTAATGTAGTAGTAATTTTCTCAATTGCCCCTATTTTTTCCGCTTTTTATATGTATATTTTATTTAAAGAAAAAAGTAGTAAAAATATTTATATTTCATCTTTTTTTATATTTTTGGGCTTGTATATTATTTTTTCTACAACTATAGGAAAGGGGAATAATGAAGGAAACATCTATGCATTTCTTTGTATTGCATTGTTTTCTTTAGCTTTTGTTCTCTTATCGCGTTATAAAAATATCAACATGTTTGCAGTCATTTCAGCAAGTAGTGCAATATCTGCTCTTATATCTTTTATTTTATCAAATAATATCTATATAAATATGAATGCACTGTATATTTTATTATTTGCAGGTTTACTAATTTCTCCTTTGGCGAGGCTTTTTATAGGTATAGGAACAAAGATACTACCTCCTAGTGAAGTAGGATTACTTATGCTTATAGAGACCATAATGGCACCTATTTGGGTTTGGATGTTTTTAAATGAAGTTCCTGCTATTAATACTTTTATAGGTGGAGGTGTTATTTTACTAACTCTTATTCTTAACTCTTTGTATTTAATTCATATTAATAAAAAGAGTCTAACTACACTTTAAAGCATATTACTTTATTATAATGAATAAATAATTTTTTATAAAGGATGCTTCTTGAAAGAACAAGCCAAACAATTTTTTGCACACTATGGAAATACATTTGATACTTGGGATATGAAAAAATTTTCTTCATTTTTTCATGAACCTTTTATTTCTATACGAGGCGATGGTACAAGCAGAATTATGCAGGATAATATAGAAGCAGAAATATTTTTCACCTCTGTTTTAGCGAAGTGGAAAAGAGATGGATATGTTAAGTTTTCTACAAAAGACTATGAAGTTATTTCCCTTGGTACAAAAAGTATGCTGGTTACATTTACATGGCAAATGATGAATAAAGAGGATAAAATAATCAAAGAGTGGAGACAATCCTATAATCTTATTAATGAAAATCAAACATGGAAAATAATTATGTCTACCTTTCATCTTGAAGATAAAAGAAATTCTTAGGAAGATAAAAAAGCTTCAAATTTAAATTACATATTTGAAGCTACAATAAAAAAGTTTATACTATTTTTTTTACCAGTTGACTTGGTAAAAGGCCTAAACCTTCCTCCACTTCTGGAGTATTCCCATGTTCAATGAAATGGTCTTCGTACTCAAAAGACCTTACTTTTGCTTGAATATTTTCTTCATTAATGCATTCTAAGATAGCAGAAGCAACGCCACCTTGTTTTTGAGAATCTGAAAAAACATACCAATCATTGTATTTTAAAGAAAGATTTTTTAGCATTTCTTTATCAAGGGGTTTTACAAAACGTAAATCTAAAATTGCAATATCTTCTTCATGAAGTTCTTGTGTTTCACAAGCTCTTCTAACTCCAGCACCATAGCCAATAAAAAGTTTTTTAGATGTTCCACTTTTTAATAATTGCGCCTGACCTAAAATATACGGTTCATTTGGGAAATCAAGATTTTCAAAACTTCCTCTTGGGTACCTCAGAGCACAGGGTTTATCTAAGGTATATGAAAAATGCACTGCATCAATTAATGTTTTTTCATCTCTTGGTGCCATTACAATCATATTAGGAATATATCTTAAATAAGAAATATCAAAAGCCCCTTGATGGGTTTCTCCATCAGCTCCAACAGTACCAGCTCTATCAATAGCAAAAACAACAGGTAAGGACATTAAACATACATCATGAATAATTTGATCAAAGCCTCTTTGTAAGAAGGTAGAATAAATAGTAATAAAAGGCTTAAAACCTTCTTTTGCCATAGCAGCCATAGATGTAACAGCATGTTGTTCCGCAATTGCTACATCCCAAAAACGATCAGGATATTTATTCATTAGTTTTGAAATTCCCGTCCCTCCTGGCATTGCAGCTGTAACTCCTACAACATTTTCATGTTTTGCTGCTAATTCACATAAAGCATCTGAAAAAATTGCTGTTGCAGATTTTGGGGCTGGTTTTTTAACAAACTCACCAGTTTTTTTATCAAAAGGACCTACTCCATGCCATTTTTCCAATTGACCTTCTGATATTTTATATCCCTTTCCTTTTACCGTTCTTGCATGAACGATTACCGGTTTACCTAAGGCTTTTGCAAGTTCTAAGGTGTCAATAATTTCTTCTAAATCATGACCATCAATAGGACCTATATAATCAATTCCCATTTCTTCAAATAAAATACCTGGAGTGATAAGTTTTAAAGAAGCTTCCATACGTTTTGCAATATAATTAGTACCTTCTGGCATATTATTTTTAATGAAAGTATCCACTTTTCCTTTAAAACTTTGATAATATTTTCCAGCTAATAATTTAGAAAGATACTTAGAAATAGCACCAATGGGTTTTGCAATTGACATTTCATTGTCATTTAAAATAATAACTACAGGTAATTTAATATCCCCTAATTCATTTAAGGCTTCATAAACCATTCCAGCAGTCATAGAACCATCACCAATCATAACAACAGGGATATTATTCTCTTCTTTTAATTTAAAAGCTTTAGCAGCTCCAACAGCAAGTGAAATAGAAGTAGAACTATGTCCGGCTACAAAATAATCGCTTTTATGTTCTTTGGGTTTAGTAAATCCTGAAAGTCCACCATATTGTCTGATGCTTTCAAATTCGTCCCATCTGTCATTTATTAGTTTATGGGCATAACACTGATGAGATACATCGTAAATAAAAGGATCTTTTGTAACATCAAATACTTTATGCATAGCAACTGTTAATTCAACAGCCCCAAGTGTAGATGAAAAATGTCCACCTTTTCTTGATACTACATCAATGATTCGATCTCTAATATCTTGACAAACTGTTTTTAGCTCTTCAATCTCTTTATTTCTAATGTCCATAAACTGTCTTTATGCTAATTTTGTTTCTTCTAATACTTCACTTAGTATTTTAAGAACTTTTTCATTTTGAGAAACAGTACCAATAGTAATTCTAATGGCATTTAATCCATATGCACTTAAATCTCTAATTATTATACCTCTTTGTAATAAGCCTTGAGCAACTTCAGATGAAATATATTTATTATCAAATTTTAAAGTAATAAAATTGGTATACGATTCAATGTAAGAGAAACCCTTAATTTTTGCATATTCTTCATATTTTTTCATTTCACTAAAATTCTTAGCTATACATTCATTTACAAATTCTTCATCTTTTAAAGATTCAATACAAGCCAATAAAGAAAGTGTTGTAATATTAAAAGGAGGACGTAATTTCAATAAAGCTTGAATTATTTCTTTTTGAGCAATACCATAACCTGTTCTCATACCACCTAAAGAATAAGCCTTTGAAAAGGTTCCTAAATAAATACAATTAGGATATTTGCTAATTAAATCTTGAGCATTTATTTCTTTTTTGCTGTCTTTGAATTTTGCATATTCTTGATAAGCCCCATCAATTACAACTAAAGTATCAGATGAAATTTCATCTAAAAAAGAATATACGGCATCTTTATCTAAACACTCACCCAAAGGGTTATTAGGTAAACACAAGAAAATTAAAGAAGGTTTATGTTCTTTATAAGCTTGTAAAAATTGTTCTAAATTATGCTCATCGTCTTTGGTTTTAAGAATTTTACACCCTACTTGTTTTCCATAGATTTCATACAAAGCAAAAGTTGTTTTACTCATTAACATTTTTGAGTTTTCATTACATTTTGCTTTTACACAAAAGTTTAATAACTGATCACTTCCAGAACCTATTACAATATTTTCTTTTTGAACCTCATACTTAGAAGCTAAAGCTTCTTTTAATTCATACATAGAATCATCAGGATACATAAACATGTTCTTTACATGTTCTTGTACTTTTGTAACAACTTTTGGTGAAGTTCCATAAGGGTTTTCATTTGAAGCCAGTTTAATAATATCTTTAAGTTCAATACCATATTCACGTACAACTAGTTCAATAGGTTTACCTGCTTCATATATTTTACAATCGTCTAAAACTTTATTAAAATTCATTTATATATCCCTTTAAATATCGTCAATTTCTTTTACATAAGAGCCTAATAGTTTTACATGCTCTTCATGTTTTTTTAAAATAGTACCTACATTTTTATCGTCTTTATGCCCATTAAAATCAAGAAAAAAGATTGACTGGCCATCAACAATATGTGATTTAATTTTAGTAATATTAATACCAAGAGCATCAAAATCAGTTAAAAACTCTACCAGTGCCCCTGGGGTATGTGGTAGTTTTGCTAATATAGTGGTTTTATCATTTCCTGAACTTGTATTTTCAAAATCACTTACAATAAAAAAACGTGTTTTATTATTGTCTTTATCTTCAATATTTTCAAATAAAATAGGAAGATTATACATTTTTGCGCCCACGTGAGAGCAAATAGCGGCAGAATTTGGCTCTATTAGAGCAAGTTTAGCAGCTTTAGTAGTTGATTCAATTGGAATATGCTCTACTTCATCCAAGCCAAAGTTTTCTAAAAAACGCGCACATTGAGCAAAAGCAATATCTTTAGAATATATCTTTTTGATATCACTTACTTTATCACAGGTCGTTGCAAGTGTATGATGAATATCCAAAACTACTTCTGCAATAATCTTTAAATCATATTTATTTAAAGAATTAATAGTATCTGTAACAATTCCATTCGTAGAATTCTCAATAGGAATAACCCCAAATTTTGCTTTTTTTGTACTTACTTCTCTAAAAACACCTTTAATAGAAGCAATAGAGATATAAGAACTCATTGCACCAAATCTGGCTTCAGCTGCTTGATGAGTGAAAGATCCCTCAGGTCCTAAAAAGGCCACATTTTCTGGGAGTTCAAGGTTTCTAGAAATTGCAAATACTTCTAAAAACAATGCTTCTATAGCGCTTCTATTTAATAAACCGTTGTTCAAACTGTCCAGTCTATCTATGATTGCTTTTTCACGCTCAGGTCTATAAATAGCCCCACCGCTTTTAGCTTTAAGTGTTCCCACATCTTTTACAATTTGCATACGTTCATTAATAAGTTTTAATACATTATTATCAATAGAATCAAGTTTGTCTCGTAATGCTTTTAGTCCTGCTTCATCCATAAGATTTCCTTAGTTTTATTTAATAAATTCTTCTTCTAATGCTATCAAATCTT
>CAJXWI010000080.1 GCA_913062735.1 uncultured Arcobacter sp. | reverse complement strand
TTATGATAATAAAATGCCAAGTGGTAAATTATTTGAACAGCTACTAGAAAACTATTTTTTATCACTGGAAACAGTGATGGTAAGAAAAAGTATCATGGATAGTCATGATATATTTTTTGATGAAAATTATAAGGTAAGTAGCGATGCAGAATTTTTCATAAGACTCTCTTATTACACGCAGTGTTTTTATATTAATGAAGCATTGGCAAAATGGAGATATGGTCATGGAAGTGAGTCCGAGAAAAGTTTATGTTTGTTTCCTCATGAGTATGAAACATTATTAAGTAAGCTATCCCATATGATTCCCCAATTCGATATAAAATATAAAGAGGAAATATACAACTTAAAAGCAAAAATAAATAATATGTACGGTGTTTGTTTTTGGAATAAAGGTGAAATGAAGAGGGCAAGAGAATATTTTTCAAAAGCATTGAAAAGTAACAAAAAGTATATTATTCCTTATGTAATGAGTTATTTCATTAATTATATGAATTACGTAAAATTAAGAAGAAAATTTAAAAAAGTATAAGGTTGTTTATGATTGAAATGAAACTTATTTGTGATAAAAATATATGGAACAATCAGTTAAAAAAAACTCGAAACTTTAATATATTTGCCACATATGAATGGGGTGAATATAAAAAGAAAAATTGGGATATACAACGATTTTCCTTTTATAAAAGTGGAAATTTTTTAGGTCAATGTCAGTTTTTGATTAAAAAGAAATCCAAATTAATTTTTGCATGGAATAGTGGTGGAATTAATGTAAGTGATTTCAAATATTTAGAGGTAATTATTCTTGCAATTAACGATTATTTCAAAGATTTTTATTTCAATTTTAGATTTAATTTTTATGACATCACTGATGGCCAAAAGCTATTTGAAATAGCGCGTCTTTTTACTCCTGCACAGCGGACAATAAATAGTGGCTTTAGTGTACTTCATAAATTTACAAAGACTGATGATTTATTGAAGAACATGAGTTCAAATCATCGGTATTACTATAAAAAATCTACTAAAAATGATTTGAGTATTACCTTTGAATCATCTAATAAAATTGAAGAGTTTATCAAACTACATAACGAGATGACTTTATTAAAAAGTTTAAGTCTTTTAACAATAAATCAAAAAGATATTGAAAGTTTGGCAGATGATTTTTCTGATAACTTTCTAATTGCATCTGTTTATTTTGAAGATCAAGTCGTTGCAAGTTGTTTAATTCTAATATTCGAGGATTATGCCTTTTATTACTTGGCAGCAAGTAATGAAATAGGTAGAAAAACATTTGCATCATATTACATGATTAAAGAACTATTTGAATATTTTACTACACAAAGTATTACTACATTTGATTTTGCAGGGATTACTCCATATGACAACAGTGCAAGTGGAGTAAATAAGTTTAAGATTGGTTTTGGTGGAGAGATTGTTAATTACATTGGAGAGCAAGAGCTTAGTAGTAATAAATTTGTAAAAACTGTTTTTAATAAAATGGTTAAATATATTTAATGAAGAAGCTGACTAAAAGATTATTGGCTATACTTTATTATCATTTTTATTACAAATATAAAAAACTTGTTGGAAACAGAATTATATTATATCATTCAATAGGAACAACCTTAGATTTTGATACATATGGAATTTCAATTTCAAAAAAAAGATTTGTAGAACATATGAAATTTCTTATTGCTAATTATGAAATTATTCCAATAGATGATAGTTATGTAAATGAATTAAATAGAAATACAATATCAATCACCTTTGATGATGGGTTTAAAGATAATTTATATGCTTTAGAATTATGCGAAAAATATAATGTACCCTTTACTCTTTATATAACTACAGGCTTTATAGGAAAGAAAAATTATTTGACAAAAGATGATATACAAAAAATAGGAAAAAGTAGATTTTGTACTTTAGGCGTACATAGTGTCACTCACCCCCATTTGAATACCTTAACGTATGAAGAACAATATATTGAATTAAGTCAAAGTAAGAAAACGCTTGAAGAGATTGTGGGGAAACAAATTACCCAAATGAGTTATCCTCACGGTTCATACAATGATGATACAATTAAAATTATAGAGGAATTAAGATATAATATCGTCTCATCAAGTTCTATTGGATTGAATACAAAAGAGAATTTAGATTTTTATAAATTGAAACGAATTGAAATAATAGCCAGTGATAAGATTAGTCAGTTAAAACAGAAAATTGATGGCTACTATGATTATTTAAAATAGATAGTAAAACTATTGAGGAAATAGCTAAAGAATGATAAATGTAACTAAAACATTTTTACCAGATAAAGAAAAATATAAAAAGTATGTTGATAAAATATATGAAAATGGCTGGATTACAAATGGTGGCCCCTTGGTGAAAGAGCTTGAAATAAAACTAGCAGACTTCCTAGGTGTTAGAAATATTGTTCTTGTCGCAAATGGTACTGTTGCATTAGAAATAGCCTATAGAACATTAGACATAAAAGATTATGTAGTTACTACCCCTTTTACTTTTGTTGCAACAACAAGTTCCCTTGTAACAAATGGATTAAAACCAATTTTTGCAGATATTGATTCTGAAACACTAAATATAAATCCACAGAGCATTACAAAATCTATAACACAGGATACGAGTGCAATTGTACCTGTGCATGTATTTGGAAATGCCTGTGATGTTGAACACATAGATGAAATTGCTAAAGATAATAAACTTAAAGTTATTTACGATGCGGCACATGCTTTTGGAGTAAAATATAAAAATAAAAGTTTACTAGAATATGGAGATATTTCTACATTAAGTTTCCATGCTACAAAGTTATTTCATACCATCGAAGGTGGAGCTTTGGTTATTAATGATGATACCTTGGTGGAAAAAGCGAGATATTTGATAAATTTTGGTATTGAAAACTCTGAACTAATACCACAACTAGGTACCAACGCTAAAATGAATGAATTTGAAGCTGCGATGGGATTGGCATTACTTGACGAAATTGAAAAAGTAAAATTAAGTAGAAAAGTTATTTGTGAAAAGTATTTTTTAGAATTAAAAGGTTATGTACAGTTTCAAAAACAAAATCCAATATCAACACAAAATTTTTCATATTTTCCAATTATTTTAGAAAATGAAACTCAAACTAAGCGAGTAGAGAAAACTTTAAATGATGCAAATATTTTTCCAAGAAGATATTTTTACCCATCATTAGATACATTGAACTATATTGAACCCAAGCAATATTGTAAAACCTCAAGAGATATATCAAGTAGAATTTTATGTTTACCCTTATATGCTGAATTGGAGAACGATAATCAAGACAAAATCATTAAACTAATCAAGGAATCTTTGTGACAATTGCTATCATGCAACCTTACTTTTTCCCTTATATTGGATACTGGCAGTTAATCAACGCTGTTGATACGTTTGTTATATTTGATGATGTAAACTACATTAAAAAAGGTTATATCAATAAAAATTCGATTTTAATATCAAATGAACCTAAGAATATTGTATTAGAACTATTGAAAGTTAGTCAAAATAAACTTATTAATGAAATTGAAGTTGGCAATAATACAAATAAAATTTTGAAAACAATTCAACGAACATACAGTAAAGCACCATACTATAATGATGTTTATCCTATTCTAGAAAAAATACTAATGCAAAAAGAAAAGAATTTGGCCAAGTTTATTGGAAATTCTATACAAATTATTTCCTTTTATTTAAATATAAATACACATTATATTTACTCTAGTAGTATAGAAAAAAATGAAAGTTTAAAATCTCAAGAAAAAATAATTGATATATCTAACAAAATGGATGCTAAAATTTATATTAATGCCATTGGTGGTATGAAGTTATATGAAAAAGAGAAATTTACCGATAATAATATTAAACTTAAATTCATAAAAAGTGGACTATCCTCATATTCCCAATTTGAAAACAAATTTATTCCAAATTTATCTATTATAGATATAATGATGTTTAATGATGTAAATGAAATTAAAAAAATGTTAGATAATTATGAATTAGTATAATAAAGGGTTTTAGTGCAAAAAGTTGTAATATATGGGAATGGAAGAATAGCAAAAATAATTTATCAATTTTTAAAAAAAGAATTTGATGTTGTCGCATTTACAGTGGATCATAGTTGTATTAAAGAAGAAAGCATAGAGTCTTTGCCTCTATTTGCTTTTGATAAAATTGAAGAACAATGTAATCCTGCTGAAGTTAAAATGATTATTGCAGTTGGATATATTCAAATGAATAACTTAAGAGCGAATAAATATAATGAGGCAAAGGAGAAGGGATATAGTTTTATAAATTATATACATCCTTCTGTCGAATTTCATGATAATATAGAGATTGGTGAAAACAATATTATACTAGATCACGTTACCATTCAACCCTATGCAAAACTTGGAAACAGTAATTTTATGTGGAGTAATTGCGTAGTCGCTCATGGTTGTTGTGTAGAAGATACAAACTGGATTACTTCAGGTGTTGTAATTTCTGGGGATTCAACTATCAAATCAAAGTGTTTTTTAGGTGTGAATGCTACTATAGGACATAACATAACAATAGAAGATGAAAATTTTATTGGAGCAAATACACTTATAACAAAAAATACAAAAGCAAAAGAAGTTTATGTATCAAGAGATGGTGAAAAGTTTAGACTTGATAGTCAAAGATTTTTACAATTTACAGGAGTATAACGAAGAATGGAAAAATTAGAAGAAATATTGTGTGAAGTTTTTAGACTAAAAAAAAATGAATTAAATGATGCATTAACAATGGAAGATATAGAAAATTGGGATTCTTTGACTCATATGGATTTAGTAACATCTATTGAAGAGGGATTGAATGTTCAATTGAGTATGGATGATATAATGAGTATGAAAGATATTAGTAGTATCAAATTAGTGGTTATAGAAAAGTAATATATAATAATGGATATTAATAATAAAACAGCACTTGTCACAGGTGGAGCCAGTGGTCTTGGTAAAGTAATTGTGGAAGACCTTTTGAAATATGGTGCTAAGGTTGCTATTTTTGATATCAACCAAACTGCGCTTGACTTGATGAAAGAAAATGATAATCTTTTTTTAATACAATGTGATTTAACCAAAGAAGAAGATATCCAAAATTCTGTAGATATGACTTTAAAAAAGTTTAGTAAAATTGATATTTTAGTTAATAATGCTGGAATTTTGTACAGTGAACCACTAATAAATATAATGTCAACTAAAAAACGGCATAGTCCCAGTACTTGGAAAAAAGTTATTGACATTAATCTAACGGCACCTTTTATTCTTACTTCTTATGTTGTAGAGCAAATGGTTATGAATAGAACAAAAGGTGTAATTATAAATATAAGTTCTATTAGTGCAAAAGGAAATGCTGGTCAAAGTGCATATTCTGCTGCTAAAGCTGGTTTAGAGTCTATGTCAAAAGTTTGGTCAAAAGAATTAGGCTCATTTGGCATTAGATCAGTATCAATTGCACCTGGGTTTATGGATACTGAATCCACACATAATGCAGTTACCGAAAAAATGCTTGATCATATGAAAAAACAAACACCTATAAAAAAATTAGGTAATGCTGAACATATATCTAGTACAGTGTGCTTTATTATTCAAAATGATCACATAAGTGGGAAGACTTTGGAAATTGACGGCGGACTTGTTATTTGATTAGAATTTTAGAAAATGATGAATATGTTAATGTTAAAAAAATTTATGACGAACATATCTTATATTTCCCTATTATTACTTCTGTTGTAAATCAATTTCAAGGTGGTTATATTTTAAATAAAAATGAGTTATATCTTATTGTACATAAATTTGGATTTTCATATATTTTAAATTCTGGAAGAAACACATCAAAAAAAGATTATTTTAATTTTTTTGAAGAAGCAAAAATAAAATTAAAAGATAAAGTGAAAGTGATAAGACTCTATGATCCTTTAAGTAGTTTAAGAGAAATAAATATAGTTGCTAATATAAGTAATCGGATAAAGTTGTTTTATGAAGATGATATTTCATATGAACAAACAAATAGTTATAAATTTTTAAAAGATACCAAATTTGATGATAAAGATTTATTTGGATTACAACTGTGTAGTAGATTTTGGAACAATTGTTTATCTTTTCTAAAAAATAGTTATGCATGTTTGTACATAAAAAATAGTGAAGTTGAAGGTATCTGTTACTCGGCTGCTGTATCTGAACAGTTTGCGGAAATAGATATATATGTTAATACTCTATCCAGAGGACAAAACATTGGTTTGAATTTAGTTAGAATGTATATTTATAATTTAAAACTTGAAAATTTGGTTCCTCTTTGGGATTGTTATGCAAATAATTTAGCTTCATATAATTTGGCTAAAAGAATTGGATTTAAAGTAAAATTTGAATATGATTTTTATAATATTAAGGTATCTGAATGAATTGGATTAAAGAAGGTAAAATTTTAGAAGCTAGAAATCAATTTGAATGGATGGCAACGTATACTTCTCCATTAACAGGATTTTTCATAGAAAAAGAAGTTTATAGGCTGTATTTTACAACTAGAGAAAAAGCAGATAAAAATGGTAATTTTGTTTCACAAATAGGTTTTGTAGATTTAGACATAAATAACCCTAAAAATGTAATATGCCTGCATAATAAATCTTTAATAGAAACGGGTACTGTTGGTACATTTGATGAAAATGGAACAATGGTTGCAGAAATCGTTGAGGTTGATGATAAAATATATATGTACTACATGGGATGGCAAAGAGGAATTAATGTCCCCTATTACATCACAATGGGATTGGCAATTAGTGAAGATAGAGGTGTGACTTTTACAAAGTATAGTGAAGGGCCAATCATAGGAATATCAAAAGATTTGCCATTTGGAGTAGGTAATATTTCTATTAAAATAGATGAAAATAAAAATTGGCATATGTGGTATACCTCTTATACAGGTTGGCAAAAACAGAATAATGTTTACAATCCAAGTTATGTAATTAAGTACGCTACATCTTTAGATGGTATAAATTGGAATTACCCAAATCTTGTTTGTATAGATGTAAATACCAAGGATGAAAATCTTGCAACCCCAAGTGTTTTAGAAATAGATGGTACATATCATATGTGGTATTCAGTTAGAGACTCTTTTAGTAAAGATGGAAAAACAAAAGGTGGTTATAGAATTGGGTATGCAACATCTTCTGATAAAACCAACTGGAGTAGAATTGATAATGATGTAGGTATTGATGTATCAGAAAAAGGCTGGGATAGTGAAATGATATGTTATCCTCACGTAATAAAATATAAAGATAAAGTGTTTATGTTTTATTGTGGTAATGAATATGGCAAAGGTGGATTTGGGTATGCCATTGCTGAATATTTATGAGTTCTTTTCATAATTTAGGTTTATTCTTTGAGTATGTTGTTTTAAAAAACAAAAATAAAACAGCGATAAAATACAAAAATGAGAATATTACATACAATGAATTAAATGAACTTTCAAATCAAATAGCCTACTTATTACTCCAAAAAGGGCTATTTAAAAATGATGTTGTGGCTATTTTTAATACAAAAGAAAAATATTCATATGCATCTATGATTGCTTGTTTAAAGCTTGGCTTGATATATACGAATCTTGATGAAGACAACCCTTCTTCTAGATTCCAAAAGATTCTAGACACTTCAAAACCTCGTATCGTCATTACTGATCATGATCTTAGCCGTCAGAATCTGGGACTAATTGAAAAAAACAATCTGCAAATAGTTGATTTATTTAATAATTTTAACGAATTAAAAAACTTTAAAAAATCAAATTTAGAGATTACATTAACTGTATCTTCTAATTTTCCTGCGTATATTATGTTTACATCAGGTTCCACCGGTATTCCAAAAGGTGTTACAATCTCTCATTCAAATATAATAAGCTTTATATCTTGGAGTATAGAATTATATGATATTAAATGTAATGATATTTTTGCTCAATTAAGCCCTATGTATTTTGATAATTCTGTTTTCGATTTTTATACTGCGTTTTTTAGTGGAGCTTCACTTGCCCCAATAAAAAAAGACGTACTGAGTAATCCAAAACAGCTTGTAAGTGATATTGATGAGTTACAGTGTACTATTTGGTTTAGTGTTCCTTCTTTGTTAGTATATTTAACAACAATGAGAGTACTAACTAAAGAAAATTTAAATCATGTAAGAATTTTCACTTTTGGAGGAGAAGGATTCCCCAAAGCTGAGTTAAAAAAGCTTTTTGATTTATATAGCAGTAATGCTCAGTTAATTAACGTCTACGGTCCAACAGAAGGTACTTGTATATGTTCATCACATGAAATTAGTGATCGAGATTTTGAAGAGATGAACAAATTGGCACCTTTGGGAAAAATAAATAAAAATTTCCAATATCTTATATTAGATGAGAATCTTAATATAATCACAGATGGACGTAAGGGTGAGTTGTGTTTGTTGGGACCTAATATTGCTTTAGGCTATTATAATGATTTGAAAAGGACGTCTGAATTATTTATTCAAACTCCACTACAAAATAACTTTAAAGATATTTTATATAGAACAGGTGACTTGGTATATGAAGATGAAAATGGACTACTCAACTTCTTAGGAAGAATAGACAATCAAATTAAACATATGGG
>CAJXWI010000079.1 GCA_913062735.1 uncultured Arcobacter sp. | reverse complement strand
CAACGCCTCAATTCTTGAAAACAATAAATAATATAAAACAAAAAACACCTTTAATTTTATGGTATGAACAACATGGTCGCCACGATTTACCGTGGCGAAATACTACTGATGCATACCATATTTATCTCAGCGAAATCATGCTTCAACAAACACAGGTCAAAACAGTACTTGAGCGTTTCTATTTCCAATTTTTAGATAAGTTTCCCCGTATTGAAGATTTAGCAAGTGCAAGTGAACATGAAGTCTTAAAAGCATGGGAGGGATTGGGCTATTATGCCCGAGCCAGAAACCTACATAAAACTGCACAATTAATCAAAAATGCACTACCAACAAGCGTTGAAGAGTTGCATGCCTTACCTGGAATTGGACCTTCAACTGCTAATGCCATTGCTTGTTTTGCCTTTGGCACATCAGTTCCTATTTTAGATGGAAATGTAAAACGAGTTCTATACCGTTTTTATAAAACAAAAGTAGCATCTGATAAAGAACTTTGGATACTCTCCCATAGATTATTTAAACAAAATATAGATTATGCCTACGAGCACAATCAAGCTTTGATGGATATCGGTTCACAAGTTTGTACCATAAGAAATCCCAAGTGTGAAACTTGTCCTTTAAATGAAAAGTGCCAAGGTAAAAATACAGCTACAGAATATCCAGCTAAAAAAATCAAAAAGAAAAAAGAGATACGACATAGATATTTGATCATGTATAGGAACAAATATGGGAACAAAAATACTTTTGCTCTGTTTCAAAATGAACAAAATCTTTTAAAAGGTTTGTGGAGTTTTAAACAGTTTGAAGAACTCCCTGTTGATGACTCAATAAAGTTCCTAGGAGATATAAAACATGAATATACACACATCTCTTTAAGAGCCAAAGTTTATTTGATAAAAGCCAAGAAAATGCAATTTAAAGACTGGTTTACCAAAGAAGAAATATCTGAGATAGCTTTGAGTAAACTTGACCATAAAGCCCTTTTTTTATATGAAAACCAATAGTAAAATGCTATCATAACAAACAAATATAAAGGATTTTTATGGAAGAAATACATATTCAATGTCCCTACTGTTTACAAGCTGTGACAATACTTCTTGATCCAGGAGTTTATGAATCAACATCTTTAGTTGATGATTGTGAAGTTTGCTGTCGTCCAATTGAGATTGTATATAGTGCAGACGAGGGAATAATCACATCTTATTCTTATCATGCCATAGATGGAAATGAGTTTTAAAGATAAATAATCAATCAAAAAATAAAAAATCTCTAGGAATATATCAACTTCTTCATTGCCTAAATTTTAATACTAATGCCATTCATATAGATGAAAAATTTAAGTAATACATCAATCATATTGTTATAAATTAGATAATGTAATTATTGACTCTTGGGTTCGTTCCAACTGTGATTGGAAAAATATGAAAATAATTTTTTTGTTTCTTACCTTTTTTCAAAATGGATTTAAATTAAGCCTACTTTTTATATTTATCAATACAAATATTTGGGCAAGTAATCTAATATTAAATACTGAAATCTCACCTCCTTATCAAATCCAAAATGGTAATAACCTTTCTGGTACTTCTGTATCGTCAATACAATGTATTTTAGAAAAGATGGATATCTCTTATACTATTAAACTAGTACCTTGGAAAAGAGCGCAACATCATCTTGAAATTGGTAAATCAGATGGATATTTTACTTCTATGTCTTTTGATAAAGTAAACAAATATGGGGTTTTATCTGCACCTATTGCACTTGAGAAGTGGTACATATATTTCAAAAATAAAGAACTTCGTAAAAAAGAATCATTCTTAAAAAATATAAACTCTATAAAATTTGGAGTCATTAGAGGAAGCAATCAATCATTATGGTTAAAAGAAAATGGATATTACATATTTCAAATCGTGAATACTTACGAACAACTCATAAAACTCTTAAATATTGGAAGAATTGATGCTTACTTAGCAGATGAAAAAACATTTAGAGATGAGTCTTTTATATATAATTTAAAAAGTAATCATATCTTCTCAAAGTTTCATAGATATACACCTCTTGGAGTTTACTTCTCTAAAAATTTTTTACAATCAAAAGCAAAATTTATGGCTGATTTTAATAAAAATATTGATTCTTGTATAACTCAAATTTTAATTTTAACAACTGAAGAGAGAGAAGTTATCTATACAATAGCAAAAGATACAGTTTTTGCTAAAATGGGAGATAAGCTAGTCCTTAACGCAATAACAAAACAAAACAAAAAACATAAATTTTTAAGTTCAGCTTCCATTATAAATTTGGATAAACAATACAAAAATGAGTTAAATTCTTCTAATAAACCATTAATTAACAAAATATTGAAAAACCCACTCTCTTTATATTTAAAAAAGATAAAAAAAGAATCAAAAGAAGTAATTTTTGAAATGTTTGTGAGTGATAATAAAGGTTTAATTGTGGCTCAAAGTGATGTGACTTCTGATTATTGGCAAGGTGATGAACTAAAATTTATCAATACCTTCCAAAAAAACGAGTCAAAATTTATTGATGAAATTAAATATGATATTTCTACCAAAAAGTTTCAAGTTCAAGTTAGTTTTCTTATTAAGGAACCTATATCTAAAAAAAATATAGGTGTACTAACAGTGGGACTTAATATAGAAGAAGTTTTAAAATCTAATAATAACTAAGGAGTACATCGTGACTATAAAAAATAAAATAATAGGTTCATTTTTAATCTTAATTGTGATTTCCCTTGTATCAAGTATTTTTATTTCTTATAATATTAAAGAGATAAAATCAAATGTTGGAAAATTAAGTAGTAAGGATTTTGCTGGTATTACTTTTTTACTAGAAGCTGATAGAGACTCCTACCAATCTAATCTATCCTTAATACAGATTATGAATATTAAAAGTGGCGATAAAATTAATGATAAAATAGAAAATGGCGTCAATAACAATTTAAAACAAGTTAGACAAAGATTTGATAAGTTTAAAAACTTGCTCTTTGATGACATGCGGGATAAAGAAGCAAAATTTGAAGAATTTGATACTTATTATAATAAAACTGCAAAAAATACTCAAAGATTAATTTCTTTGGTTCAATCAAAAGAAATAGAAGATGCAAAAGCATTTTATTTTTCTTCTTATCTTTCTGATTATGGTGTCATGCGAGATAATATGGACTTTTTCACAGAGGCTACTTATAAAGTTGTAGAAGCCAATCAAGATGACACTGAATCTATTATTCAACTCTCACTTAACATGTTTTTGTCAATAGCAGCACTTAGTATATTAATCACGATTTTACTATCCGTTTTACTTGGAAGAACTATTAATAAGTCAATTGAGAATTTTCAAGTTGGGTTATTAGATTTTTTCAAGTATTTAAATCAGGAAATTTCAGATGTATCTTTATTAGATAGTAGTGCAAAAGATGAAATATCAAAAATGGCAAAAGTTGTAAATGATAATATTTCAAAAACTAAGTCTTTGATTGAGCAAGATACAGATTTAATTAATGATGTAAAAAGAGTGGTTTCTTTGGTAAAAGATGGATATGTTAAACAAGAAATAGAAGCTTGTACTCAAAATAAAAGTTTGGAAGAATTAAAAATTATTTTTAATGAAATGCTGACTGTTATTTCAAAAAATGTTTGTGAGGATTTAAATAAACTTGAAGATGCTTTAAAAGAATTCCAATCACTAAATTTCACCTATAGAATTACAAATTCATCAGGTGATACAGCAGAAGGTTTAAATTCACTTGCTCAGACAATCAGTAAAATGCTTTCTGAAAACAAATCTAATGGACTTACCCTTCAAGGTAGTGCAAACAATTTACTTACTAATGTGGATAAATTAAACAGAGGTTCAAATGAAACTGCATCTAGTTTAGAAGAGACAGCCGCAGCTTTAGAAGAAATAACAGCAACAGTTGTAAGTAATAATGAAAGCATAGATAAAATGACGACCTATTCGCAAGAAGTAACAGCAGCAGTTGAAAAAGGAGAATCTCTTGCCAATCAAACAACTGAAGCAATGGATGGGCTAAACTCTCAAGTAACAGCTATAAATGACTCAATTGGTTTAATTGATCAAATTGCCTTTCAAACCAATATCTTATCTTTAAATGCAGCAGTTGAAGCGGCCACTGCGGGTGAAGCAGGTAAAGGATTCGCAGTAGTTGCTCAAGAAGTGAGAAATCTTGCAAGTAGATCTGCAGAAGTGGCAAAAGAGATTAAAGATTTAGTAGAAAATGCTACGAGTAAATCAATTGAAGGTAAACAAATATCAGATAATATGATTGAAGGGTATAGTACCTTAAATGTGAATATTCAAAAAACAATGTCTTTGATTCAAGGTGTATCAAATGCCTCAAAAGAACAACAAACAGGAATTGAGCAAATCAACGATGCAATAACGCAACTAGACCAACAAACACAAACAAATGCTGCGGTATCTGAACAAACAAAAGATATTGCAATTGAGACACAGTACGTTGCAAATTCAATTGTAAATGATGCCAATGAAAAAGAATTTGATGGAAAAAATAGTGTAAAAGCAAAAAATATTGACCTTCTTATAAATAAAAATATACCTAAAGATAGTCTTGAAATTGTCAATTCTAAAAAGATTTTAAAATCAAAAGATATTGAAAAAATTGATGTACTTCTGGAAGTAGATAGTACACCTAGAAAAGTTACAAAACCAGAAGTAATCACGTCATCAGTCAAAGATAACGAATGGGAAAGTTTTTAAATTTCCCATTGTCGAGATAGGTAACAATAAGTTAAAAGTATACATTTGTTCAGTTTAATTAAATAACAATATTATGTGATATAATCTGATTAAATTTAATCAGGACTATATATGGATACTTCTTTTTCTATCATCTCAACAGCAATATTAATATTTTTTATATTAAATAAATCTTGTAAAGGCTCAGGTATAAGAAAGTCTATTTCTTCAGTATATTTTGTAAGATTTTTTATAAAACTATCCCTTTGAAAGTTCTTCTCCTATTGCTTCATTGCTCATGGCTCTGCCATCTAAATTCCAAGCCCCATCAACTGCATGCACGACATTGATATAAATATTGTTTTTTGGCTGTTTTTTACCAGATAAATCATGAATAAACTGTGTTGCTTCCTCAAAATAAGCTTCTTGGACTGTTTTTGTTGCAAAAGCAAAAGAGGGTACTTTCCACTCAATCCAAACGCCTGAAAACTCTTCTCCCCCTGAGAATGTTGCACTCTTCTCTAAAACATGTACTGTTGCAGTTATATTAGGAGTCATTACTTTATTTCCTGTTAATCCATGATGTTTTAACATCAAATCACTTAGTTCTTTTACTGCTTGTTTTTCTGTACCTTCTTTAAGTACACCTTTTGTTAGTGTTAATGTTAATGGCATTTTATTTCCTTGTTTTATTTATCTTAGCTAAGAATTATTTATAAATAACGAACGTTATGTGAAGTATACATAACGTTCGTTATTTTGTCAAGGTTTTTTAAGAAAATATTTTAAAAACAATGCTATAATTCTTTAAGATACAGTTTATAAGGCTTTTAATGATAAATAAAAAACAAAAAAAAGAAGAAACAAAGTTACGTATATTAGAAGCAGCTAATCGAACCTTTAAAGCAAAAGGTTTTGGAGGAATTGGAATTGATGGCCTTGCTAAAGAAGCAGGCGTTACTTCTGGCGCATTTTATGTTCATTTTAAATCAAAAGTAGCTGTTTTTAAAGCTTCTGTCTCATCTTCTTTAAATGACTTTAACGAAGGAGTTGTTTCATTTAAAAATAAATATGGAGATAATTGGTGGAGGGAATTTTCAAAGTTTTATATGGGTGAAAAACGTCAATGCAATTTAAATGAAAGTTGTGGTTTACAGAGTCTCTCCTGCGAAGTTGCTCGTTTTGATGATGATATTAAATTAGTATATGAAGAAGAACTAAATAAAATCATTGATAATGCTTCAAAAGATTTATTAAATGAAAAAGATAAAGAAAAGGTTTTATCAAATATTTCAATGCTTATTGGGGGAGTTACTCTAGCACGTGCTGTTCAAAACGATAGTTTGGCCAATGAAATATCAGAATCAGTACTAAATAATCTTCATGAGATTGTTTACAAAAAGTAGAATAAGCTTCAAAATTGCTTTTCTTATTTTTTCTTTAAAAATAAGAAAGTATTTTTATTAGCTCTGAATTTTTTGATGCATTGATTTCTTTTGCAAAATCATTAAAAATAGAGTTATTCTTTTGTGTAAAGTTTTTAATAAAAGCAGTAAAGTCTTTTTTTGGAAAATCATTTTGAATTTGCGCTGTTTTTATTCCTTCTTTGAAAAATTCAATAATTATTTTATAGTCTTGTTTTTCATTGATGATATTATTTAGCATAAAAGATATATTTCGAAGAGTTTCTTTATCGTATTTGTTTATACTGCTTAATGAAAATAAACACAATTTAAACCATGGTTTTTTTAGATCTTTGCATTTATTTAATAATAGAATTTTGGACAAAGAGTATTTTATTTCTTGGCGTTCATCTTTGGCGTATAATTCAAGAATATTCTCAAAAATTCTATTTTTTCTTTTCATTTTATTTGAAGAAGAAAGTATTATTTTGTCAAAGTTAAGGTTTTTAGTTTTCATTAATCTTATAAATACTTCATATATTCCTTTTGTCTCTTTGGGAGATAATCCTATCAGAGCACTTATTTCTATGGCACTTTGAATAATGAAGATATTTTTATCTTGAAATAATTCTAGAATTTTTTTATAGGGTTTATTTTTTTCGTAAAGTGATATAAATAAAATATTCAAGGGTGAAACCATAAATTCTTCACAACTTTTACTCATTAAGGTATATAACTCTAAGCTAAATGTAGGGGATACTTTAGTGATTTTTTCTGTTATATTAAGATTTAAATAATCATAGTGTAAGTATGAGAGTGTTTTGTATAATTCTAATATTGTTCTTGTATTTAAGATAGAAACAAATACGAGTTTATCAAGTACTAAAGCCAGTTTAAAGACTTCATAATTATTGTCAATTGCTTCTTCTGCTAAAAGAAAAAAATCGAGTTCTTTTTCTTTTTTTAATAAAAGTAAGATTTTTTCTAAATAAATGTCTTTTGGAATTGAAAGTAAAATGTCAAAAAAAATGTTTGGATTTTGAATGTTTTTTAAAAGTAAGTTTTTTGTTTTAATCATAAATGATTTTATCTAAAATACCTAGAAATAAACATCTTGTATTATATAAACACTCAAAACGTATGATAAGATTTTAAAATGCTATTGTGGAAAATATAAATGTTGAGAAGTGGATTTAGTAGAAGATACTGGGGCTTTTAATATAAGAAACAGAAAATGTTTTCTATTTCTTATATGTTTTTTAGAACTTCTTGGAATTGTTTTTCAAGAGCTTTTGCATCTTTATCTAAGTTGTTTTTTATCATTTTAGAAAAAGTATCAGGATATACTTCTTCTTCATTGTTTTTTATAGCAAGGTAAATTTCATTCGCTACATCTTTTGGATTGGCTTTTTCCATTTCTCTTCCTTTTGTCATATTCGTATCAAGAGGGCCTGGTAATACTTCTAATACATGAATCTCTTGTAAAGACATTTCTGCTCTTATTGCTTGTGTTAGTGAATGTAAAGCGCTTTTTGAAGCAGAATATAAAGCAATAAGTGGATTATTAATTAATGCTGTTATAGAGGTGATATTAATAATGAGGCCATTTTTGTTAATTTTTTTGGATAAAGCTCTAGTTAGATTTAATGTTCCTATTACATTAACATCAAAATCTAAAGAAGAATTCTCAAAAACTCTGTTCTTGCTATTAGCACCAGCATTATTTACAAGTAAATCAATATTTTTTATTTTACAAGCAATGTTTTTAATATTTTCTTGTTTCGAAATGTCAAGAATCATAATTTCAACTTTTGAAGATAAAGCTTTTAGCGAAGAGGCATCTTTATTACTTCTGATGGCGCAATAAATTTTTTTTACATTTTGATCTAAGAACATTTTAACCAGTTCAAATCCTAAACCACCATTTGCCCCTGTAATTAATACTACTTTGTTTTCTAAAATCAAGTTTGTCCTTTTATTCTTGTTAAAGGCGTATCTTAGCATATTATATGCATATAATTATAGGAAAACAATAAAAAGAAAGCAATCTTTTTCCTCCTTTTTAGAATTTTCTTAATAATTAGTAAATGGGGCTTATTTAGAATGCTTAAAAAGATGCTTGAACTTGGAAACATAAATGCCTCTTTTTATTGAGATGAAATAAAAATATCTCTATAGCTAATTGGCTACTTCTTTTTAAGAATGATGCCCTTACGAAAGCTTATCTATTTTATGATAAAATAATTTAAAATTAAATAATTTATTATTTGGATGTATATTGAAAATCGAAACAAAAACAGCACATTTTGAAGAACCTTTAAAACTAGAAAGTGGACGGATTCTTGATAATTATGAAATTATATATGAAACATATGGCGAATTAAACGAGGACAAGTCTAATATAATCGTGATTTGTCATGCACTTTCTGGTTCACATCATGCTGCAGGACGATATAACAATGAAGCAAAAGCAGGGTGGTGGGATAACTTTATAGGGGATGGCAAAACCATTGATACCTTAAAATATTATGTAATTTG
>CAJXWI010000078.1 GCA_913062735.1 uncultured Arcobacter sp. | reverse complement strand
CCTGCATCTATTGCTAATAAATATTTCATATTATACTTTCATCTTTAATTTTAGATTCTATTTTTTCTTTAGTTTAATTTGTTCTAGTTCCCAATATTCCATCTCAAAACAATCTTTTAGTGAAATTGCTTTATAAGCTCCTAAATCACGTGCTTTAAGCACAGCTTCAAGGGTATGAGAAACAATATCATTTATAATTGAGGCTTCTTTTTCATTCTTTCCAAATGTTACTAAACCTACATTTTGTATTACTGCATAATTAGGAGCTGGGTTTAAACAAATCTCATCTTTTTTGAAAGACTCAAAGTATTTTTTATACTCAATTATGTAGTTTTGTAATTCT
The DNA here is from genome assembly GCA_913062735.1 of uncultured Arcobacter sp. Next base: position 8,402 of record CAJXWI010000078.1, on the reverse strand, counting down.
TCTTGGATGTTTTGATTCTCTTCTAAAACCAAAGGATTTCTTTTGGTTCTAATAATATGCTCAGGTGTTAATAAACCTTGCGTCACATTTTCTCTTAGATTAGTTTGTGAAGCATAATGAAGAGCAAGAGGGCTTTGGTTTATATGTAAAGTAACATCAAAACCTTTTGTTAAGGAAATGGCTTCTTTTAGTTCTTCGTAATCAAAGTCATTTGTTTTAGGCTCTTTTTCAAGCTTGATACAGGTGTTTTTTTCTAAAAAGTCTTCTGCTAAACTTACCGCATCAATCATTTTAGTATAGGCTTCTTTTGAGTTCTCATCAAAGGTAAATATCCCATGATTGTGTAAGATTATACCTTCGCACTTGTCCCAATCGTATCCACGTGTATCATCATATATTTGTTTTGCAAGAATAAAACCAGGCATTACATAAGGAATGATTAAAAAGTTTGGATAAAGCTCTTTTATTAATTTTTCTCCATTTGTAGTATTTGAAATAGTAACTACTGCATCTGCATGGGTATGGTCTACGAATTTAAAAGGTATTAAAGCATGTAAGATGGCTTCAACTGAAGGATTTGGAGCTTCTTTATTTATCATGGCAACTTTTTGTTGTGAAACCATGTCTTTATCACTTAGCGTTTCAAGTTTTGCCATTTCTAAAAGAACATCTAATTTAACAGGTGCAAAACCTTCTTCTTTAATAGAAACCAAGTCCCAACCGCTTCCTTTTACTAAAAGAATGTCTTCTTCATTGATTACAGTTTTAACTGAAGTGTTTCCACCTCCATGAAGTACTAATTCATCAGAACGACCTAAAAGATTAGAGGTATATACTCTTTGTTCTAAATCACTTTTATACTTTGCTGCTTCTTCTTGTGTCCATAAATTTTTCATATTAACCTACAGTGTTTCTAATTCTAGAGAGCTTTTGTCTGCACAAAATACTTCAAAGTTTGCTTTATAGTGTTTATAATGCGCGCTTACTTTATGACCATCTAAAGATGCTTCATTTTCCCATGATTCTAGAACTATGAATTTTTCTTTTTCTGAGTTTACTTGGCAAATCTCGTAGAATAAACAACCTTTTTCTTCTTTTGAAGCTTGTACCATTGTTTTAAGTAGGGCTTTTAATTCTTCGATATTTTCTTTTTTTGCAATAAATGTTACTTGTTTTGTAATAACCATAATAAATCTCTCTTATTTTTTTCTTTTATTGTAGTAGGTTTTGACTTTAAATTTTATATGGTATTAGCTATAATCGCAGTAAGAAACAAATGGAGAATTGACATGAGTAAAAAAGGTATTTTAATTATTGGAGCAGGTGGAGTAAGTAGGGTGGCTACTACTAAGTGTGCTATGAATATCGATACATTTGAGAATATCACCTTGGCTTCAAGAACACTGTCTAAGTGTGAAGCAATACAAAAAGATATTCTAAAGAGACAAAAAGTACAAATAGCTGTACGACAAATAGATGCAGATGATGTACCTGCTTTAGTAGAGCTTATAAATGAAATCAAACCCAAGCTTGTACTTAACCTTGCTTTACCGTATCAAGATTTAACTATTATGGATGCATGTATTGAATGTGGGGTTGATTATGTAGATACTGCTAATTATGAACACCCTGATGTTGCTAAGTTTGAGTACAAGGAACAGTGGGCAAAACATGAAGACTTTAAAAAAACCAATATAAAAGCACTCTTAGGTTCTGGTTTTGATCCAGGAGTTACTGGTGTATTTTGTGCGTATGCGCAACAGAACTTATTTGATAGTATTGAGTATATAGATATTATGGATTGTAATGATGGAGATCATGGTTATGCTTTTGCTACAAACTTTAATCCAGAGATAAATTTACGAGAAGTAAGTGCTAATGGAAGATACTGGGAAGAAGGCAAGTGGATTGAAACGCAACCCTTAGAAATAAGAATAGATCATGATTATCCAGAAGTAGGAGTAAAACCTTCTTATTTGTTATACCATGAAGAATTAGAGTCTTTATGTAAGAACATTAAGGGATTAAAGAGAATTCGATTCTTTATGACTTTTGGTGATTCGTATATTATGCATATGAAGTGTTTAGAAAATGTAGGTATGTTAGGAATTAAAGAAATTGAGCATAAAGGAATGATGATTTCACCTATGGAATTCTTAGCTACACTCTTACCAGATCCTGCATCACTAGGTCCACGAACGGTAGGTAAAACTAATATAGGTTGTATTATTGAAGGCCTAAAAGATGGTGTAAGAAAAAAAGTTTATATTTATAATATCTGTGATCATCAAGAGTGTTATAAAGAAACCCTAGCTCAAGCTGTTTCTTATACTACAGGAGTTCCAGCCATGATTGGTTCTAAGTTAATTTATAATGGAACATGGGATGGTAAGGGTGTATTTAATATAGAAGAGTTTGATGCCAATGCTTTTATGGATGAAATGATGGTACAAGGTTTGCCTTGGAAAGTTATTGATTTACCATTAGGCTAAAAAATTAGTATCTTAAATAAAGCATCATAATAAAAAACAAGATTAAAATAAAGTACTCATATGCTACACGTAAGAGTAGTATAGTCTAATATCTTTTATAAGGAGAGTATTATGCAAAAGTACATTTGTCAAGTCTGTGATTATATTTATGATCCCGAAAGAGGAGATGAAGATTCTGGCATTAAAGCTGGAACTGCATTTGAAGATATACCAGATGATTGGGAATGTCCTGATTGTGGTGTAAGTAAAGAGGATTTTGAAATCTATAATGAATAAAGTGTATAAAGACTATAACGATTTGCCAAGTCCAGCTTATGTATGTGATCTTTCTTTGTTGGAAAAAAATCTAAAACTTTTAAATCGTATTCAAGAAGAAGCCAATGTAAATATTCTTCTTGCTTTAAAAGGTTTTGCTTTATGGTCTACCTTTGATTTATGTAAAAAATATTTAAAAGGCTGTTGTGCTTCTGGTTTACATGAGGCCTTACTTGCAAAAGAAGAGTTTGGAAAAGAAGTACATACCTATGCACCTGCTTTTAAAGACGATGAAATTGATGAGGTTTTAGACTTATCCAATCATGTTGTTTTTAATTCTTTTTCTCAGTGGAAACGATACCGTAAAAAAGCCTTGAAAAAAACATCTTGCGGTTTACGAATTAATCCCCAGTATTCAAATGTGGATGTAGACTTATATAATCCGTGTGCTCCTTATTCACGACTTGGAATTACAAAAGAAAATTTTGAAGATGATGAGGTAGAAGGTATTGAGGGTTTACACTTTCATGCTTTATGTGAGCAAAATGTAGATGCGCTGGAAGGTGTATTAAAAGCTTTTGAAAAAGACTTCTCTCAATATTTTTCAAAATTAAAGTGGGTTAATTTTGGAGGAGGACATCATATTACAAGAGAAGATTATGAGGTAGAAGGATTAATAAAACTCTTAAAAAGCTTTAAAGAAAAATATCCCCATTTAGAAGTGTACTTAGAACCAGGGGAAGCAGTAGGGTGGCAAACAGGATATTTAATGGCAAGTGTATTAGATATTGTAAAAAATGATAAAAAAATTGCCATTTTGGATACATCTGCAGAAGCGCATATGCCTGATACCTTAGCTATGCCCTATAGGGCAGATATTAAAGGCGCCGCGTTAAAAGATGTGAAACAGTATTCTTATTTACTTGCTGGAAATACCTGTTTAGCAGGGGATATTATAGGAGAATATTCTTTTGATACTGAACTTCAAATAGGAAGTAAAATTATCTTAGAAGATATGATTCATTATACTATGGTTAAAACCACAACCTTTAATGGTATTAAATTACCATCCATTGTTTTGAAGGAAAATGATTGTTACCGTCTTGTAAACGAATATGGATACAATGCTTACAAATCTAGATTATCTTAAAGGAAGAAGATGGGCCAGGAAAAAGATCTTATTAAAAATGATACGAGTAACAACGAAAATTTTCTAAACAATAAAAAGTCCAAAGTAAAAAAAGTTCGAATTTGGGTAAAAAAAGAGACCTTGGCTTATGAAAATGAATTAAAGTCTTTACAAATTGAATTATTAAAACTGCAAAACTATGTAAAAGACAAGGGTTTAAAAGTTCTTATGATTTTTGAAGGAAGAGACGCTGCTGGAAAAGGTGGTACAATCAAACGTATTACTGAACATCTAAATCCTAGGGGTGCTAGAGTCGTAGCTTTGGGGAAACCAAGTGATATAGAAAAAACACAATGGTATTTTCAGCGTTATACTTCTCATCTCCCAAGTGCAGGTGAAATAGTACTTTTTGATAGGTCATGGTATAATAGAGCTGGTGTCGAACCTGTGATGGGCTTTTGTTCATCTTCAGAACACCATGAGTTTTTAAGAGAGGTTCCTGACTTCGAAAAGATGCTGGTTAAATCTGGTATTATTTTATTCAAATTTTATTTCTCTGTTTCCAAAAAAGAGCAATTAAGACGCTTTAAAAAAAGAGAAACAGATCCTTTAAAACAATATAAACTTTCACCTGTTGATATGGAATCTCAAAAACTTTGGGATAAATATACTGTTGCAAAATACTCTATGTTAATGTCTTCAAATACAGAAGTTACTCCTTGGTCAATAGTGAGAAGTGATGATAAAAAGAAAGCAAGAATAAACTGTATTAAACAAATCTTATCTCATGTTAAATATGACAATAGAATTGAAAAAAGTAAAATAAAAGTAGATCATAAAATCTTAATCTCTGGGACGGAAGAGATAAGTATTATGGAAGTAGAAAATAAATTTACAAGGGCGTAATTAAGATGAACTTAGGCGATTTTGATAAAACAAATTATAGTGGATTATATATTTCTAAAGATACTCACCCAAGTTATGGGAAAAAATATATAGTACGTTTTCAATACAATAAAAAAAGATATGTAAAAGTTTTGGGTTTTACTAAAAAAGACAATTTAACACGAAGAAATGCAGTTAGTCAAATGAAAGAATTTAAAGATTCTGTTTCTATGAAAGACAGTATTAAATCAGCACCTGCAGATAATACAAATTCTCCTTTAGCAGATGAAGTGATTTCTGAGCTTAATGAACTGAAGATATTATTAGGAAATGCTAAGAAACTAGATAAAAAAGCTTTAAAAGAAGGTATTGAAAAAATTTACAATGCCGATGTACTAAAGCCATATCAAATTGAATTAATTAAATTGCAAACCTATTTAGAAACAGCAAATAAAAAACTAATGATTTTATTTGAAGGAAGAGATGCTTCTGGAAAAGGGGGCGCTATTAGACGAATTACACGTTATATGAACAATAAACATTACCGTGTAGTTGCTCTTGGTAAACCTACTGAAACACAAAAAAATCAGTGGTTCTTTCAGCGATATGTTCAACATTTTCCAACAGGTGGAGAAGCAGTACTATTTGACCGTTCTTGGTATAACAGAGCGATGGTTGAACCTATTTTTGGCTTTTGTACAGAGGAAGAACATGAAATTTTCATGGAAGATGTTGTTAATTTTGAACAAGATTTAGTACGTCAAAATATGATTTTAGTAAAGCTGTATTTTTCAGTATCTAAAGATGAGCAAAAAAAGCGTTTTGATCGTCGTATTAATGATCCATTACGACAGTGGAAGTTCTCAGAAGTAGATATGCAAGCACAAGACTTGTGGCATGAATTTTCTGAAAAAAAATATGAGATGCTAAGACGTACGAACTCACGTTCAGCTCCGTGGCATGTTATTAGAAGTGATGATAAACATGTAGCACGCTTAGAAGCTATAAAAATTATCTTAAACTCAGTTGATTATGATGGACGAAATCACTCTTTAGACTTTGATGGCAATGAAGATGTTAACATCTCAGTTCAAAAAGAGCTTATGCAAATGAGAAAAACTCAAAACTACTAATAAGGTTTTAAAGAATCATTTCCTTGATTCTTTGACTTTACTTTTCGAAGCAATATAGGAACTTGTTTATTTTCTAATTCTTTTAACCACTTTTTTTCTTCTAAGTCAGAAATAGAATGTTCTTGTGACTTTCGTTTTTGTGCCTTATCTTGTTGTTTTTCTTTGTCACTTTTTTCTTCTTTTTTTTCATCATCATTGTTTTTTTTATTTTTATCTTTGTTTTGCTCTTTATCTTTTTTGTTTTTATTCTGCTTGTTTTTATCTTTATTTTCTTTCTTGTCTTTATTCTTATTCTTGTTTTTCTTTTTATCGTTTTTCTTTTCTTTTTTTAAAGCATCTAGGACTTTTTGTAAGTTATCTTCTGTTTGTTTATTGTTGTTAATTTTTAAGGCTTCTTCGTAAGATTTTTTTGCTTCTTGCAGTTTATTCATTTTTACATAGCTATTTCCAAGATTATGCAGTATTTTGTAATTAAGCTCTCTGTCGTCACTTTTAGCATTTTTATATAAGGAGATAGCATCTTTGTATAGTTTTTGCTTATAAGCAGCATTTCCTTGATTATAAAGTGCTTCTTTTGATGTATTTATACTCTTATAAAGACTTTGTGCTTGTTTATACTCTTTTTTTTCATAGGCTTCTTTTGCTTCTTGTATGCTTTGAAATTCAAAAGTATTGGCATAGATATTTTCATAAGGTAAGCTAAGTAAAATTAAGAGCATAACAGTTCTTTTTGGAAAAGAAGCAAAACAAAACAATAAGAATAAAACCCCAAGCGCTAAAGGATAATAAAAGAGTTCTGTATAAATGAAGAATTTTTTTGATTGAATACTGTCTTTTTTAATGTTTGTAAAAATATCATTTAATATAGCAGCAATATCGCTGTTATCTAGCGAATAATTAATATATGCGCCTTTGTTTTGAAGAGAAAGTGCTTTTATATTTTCATTTCTTTTTACGGTAATTATCTCGCCTTTTTGATTTGTAAGATAAGCATCATTTAGAGGAATGGGACTTGGTTTTGATGTCGCAAGTGCCAGTGTATACAGATTAAGTTTTTTCTCTTTGATATAAACTATTTCTTCTTCAAAGCTGTCTTGGCTTCCTCCATCACTTAATAGAATGATATTTTTGTAAGTATAATTTTTTAAAAGTTTATTGGATGCTTCTAGCATGGCGTAAATATTTGAACCTGCATCAAAATTAAGACCAGAGTCAAAATTATTTACAATGAAATTTAAAGAGGTGAAATCTTGTGTAACAGGAGATAAAATAAAAGCAGATTTTGCAAAAATAACCACACCTATTGCATTGGAGGAACTTTTTTTGATGATATTTAGCAGTTTTTGTTTTGCCATTTGAAGCCGTGAGGGAAATAAATCTTGCGCTAACATAGATTTTGATACATCAATTGCAACAACAATTGCATGCACTTCTTGAGAAAGATTCTTTTCTTCTTTATTCATAACCGGACGTGCCAAACTTAAAATAAATAAAAGAAGTGCTAATAAAAGTAAAATATTTTTAAACCTTGGGCTAAGGCCTTCTTTTTTTACTTTTAATTGTTCCAGTATTTTTGGATCAAAGAGGGTTTCAAAAGAGCCTTTTTGTTTTAAAATATAATAGACAAAGAATATAAAAGGTAAAAATGAAAAATAAAGTACAAAAGGATATAAAAAAGTCACGAATAATGCCTTAAAAGATAATTTTATTGTTTATAAGATACAAAATATCCATATAAAAAATATATTTTATTAAGACTTTAGTAAATCTAAGGTAAAATCGCATAAATTATATTTAATGGAGTAAATTTATGGAATTTAACGCAAAGAAAGTTAATACAGCTAACGCAGTTGTAACTGCAACTATTACTAAGGCTGTTATTGATACAAATATCAATAAATTAGCTAAAGAAGCTGCAAAAACTATGGACATTCAAGGGTTTAGAAAAGGTAAAGTACCTGCACACATTGTAAAAGCTAGATATGGTGATAAACTTGTTCAAGATGCTGAGAGTGATGCTTTAAGAGCAATTTTAAGTGATGCTTTAAAAGAATTAGCAATTGCTGATGATGCTTTAATTGGAGAACCTACAATTTCTAAGTTTGATAAACAAGATTCTGGTGATATTGAAATTGAAATCAAAGTGGCTAACAGACCTGAAATTGATTTAGGAGATTATAAATCATTAGTTCCTGAAGTTAAACTTAAAAAAGTTTCTAAAAAAGATTTAGATGCTAAATTAAAAGAAATCGCTTCTCAAGGTGCTGAATTAACTAAAATTGCTAGAAAAAGAATGGTTAAAGATCAAGATTATACTTTAATTGACTTTGAAGGTTTTGTTGATGGTGTTGCATTTGAAGGTGGAAAAGGTGAAGCGCATTCTTTACAAGTTGGTTCTAACTCATTCATCCCTGGATTTGAAGATCAAATCATTGGTATGAAGTATGAAGAAACTAAAGATGTAGTTGTTACTTTCCCTACTGAGTATCAATCTAAAGATTTAGCTGG
>CAJXWI010000077.1 GCA_913062735.1 uncultured Arcobacter sp. | reverse complement strand
AAAAACCAATAAAAAATAATAACTCTAATTTATTATTAGCAACACATATTTCTTTAGAAAAAGATATTAGCAGTGCTTTAAATACTTTAGAAAAAACAAATGAAGTTAAAAGCAAACCAGCAATGATAAGAATAGAGGACTAAACTCTTTTCTTATTGTATGCACTTGCATACATTGAAGGAAAAATATGTCAAACGACCACTTACTAAAAGACGATATCCCAACTCTTCTAAAACAAATAGCCATACCAGCAAGTACTGGAATGTTTTTTAATACCATGTACAATGTAGTAGATACTTTTTATGCGGGACTTATTTCTACACAAGCTATTTCAGCACTTACTTTATCTTTTATGATATTTTTTGTAATCGTTGGTTTAGGATATGGTTTTTCATCTGCTATTACTGCTTTAATTGGAAATGCTTTTGGAAAAAAGAAAAACCATCTTGCTTCTATTTATGCCCATAAAGGAATAATGTTTTTTATCTTATTAAGCCTTATACTTACTGTTGTAGGCTTTATTATCTCTCCTTATATGTTTTAGGTTCTAGGAGCTAAAGATGAGTATTTAAGTGATGCTTATGCTTATATAGATGTGATTCTTTATGGTACTATCTTTTTTATGATTAATTTTGCATTAAATGCTATTTTAGTCGCACGTGGAGATACTAAATCCTATAGAAATTCACTAATATTCGGCTTTTTTGCTAACCTTATCTTAAATCCTTTGTTTATTTATGGGTTTTTATTTATTCCACCTATGGGTATTGCGGGGCTTGCTTTATCTACTGTATTAATTCAGTTCTTTAATAATCTTTATTTATTTAAAAAAGTCTTAGATACTAAACTTATTCATTTTAATAAACTAGAGTATTTTTTACCCCATAAAAAAATCTACAGTGATTTTATAAACCAAGGTACTGCATCTTCATTGAATATGTTAATTATGGCTTTTGGTTCATTAATATTAATGTACTTTGTAGCTTCATATGGGGTAACGGCCGTTGCTGGTTATGGAATTGGTTTTAGAGTTGAACAATTAATGTTGCTTCCTGCACTTGGGTTAAGTACAGCTGTTTTAACTCTAGTTGCTAATAACTATGGAGCAAAAAAATATGATAGAGTATATTTAATTGTTAAAAAAGCTTTTATTTATGGTTCAATTATTTCTACATTTGGTATAGCTTTTTTATATATCTTTGGGAAATTGATTATTTCACAGTTTGATGACAGTGCCGAAGTAATAGCTTATGGTTATGATTATATACTTGTTGAAGTATGGATTTTTTATGCTTATATCATTTTGTTTATTTCTATTTCAACACTACAAGCCATAAAACAGCCTAAGATGATATTTTATATCGCTTTATACAGACAAATTATTGCAAAACTATTGGTTGCTTATATTATTGTAATTTATTTAGAACTTGATTTTATTTATTTATGGGTAGGAATACTTGTAATGATTTATTCAGCTGCTATTTTTACATTTATTTATACAAAAAAGAAATTAAAAACCCTGTGTTGTTAAGAAAAAAAGCAAAGCATATTTATGCTTTGCTTTTTTTCTGTAATCTTCTTATGTTTACGGCAATAAAATAAGAGTTTACATAGAGTCCATTTTTTTCTTTTTCATCATTGTTTCTTCGTCTTTCATCATTCCATCATCTTTTTTCATCATAGAATGATCTTTCTTCATCATTGTGCTTTCTTTTTTCATCATTGACTCATCCATATTCTCAGCTTTTTCAGCACAACCTGCTACTACAAATGCAAGACCTAGTGTTACTACCATCATTAATTTTTTCATTTTTTCTCCCTTAAATATACTTATTTTTCTATTGCTTCTACATCAATAGTAATTTTTACTTTTTCACCTACTGCAAATCCACCAAATTCTAAAGCTTTGTTCCATGTAAGCCCAAAATCTGATCGATTAATTTTAGCTAATAAAGTAAAGCCAACTCTATTCGTTCCTTTAAAATCCTTAATGACTGCTAATTCATCAACATCAAACGCAACAGCTTTTGTTGTATCTTTGATTTTTAATTCACCTGTCATTACACCGTGATTATCACTCATTTTTTTATATGTATGCATTTTAAAAGTCATTTTTGGATACATATCAGCTTGAAAAAAGTCTTTACTTTTTAAATGTTTATCTCTTTTTTCATTTTGTGTGTTCACTGAAGCTAAATCAACGCTTGCATTAAAAGTATTAAAAGATTTTGTTTTGTAATCAAAATCAATAGCTGCATCATATGTTTTAAAGTTTCCTTTGACATTACTAATCATTAAATGTTTAATTGAAAAGCCTATATTACTGTGTACTAAATCTAGTTTATGAACACTTGCATTTAATGCCATTGTTCCAACTATACATAATGATCCTAAAATCTTAAATCCTCTATTCATATTAACTCCTATGGTTTTGATGAAATGATTTTATATATTTTTTGTGTAGAGAGTGTAAAGAATTTTTTTATTTTAGAAATTTGGAATAAGTAGAATAGTTATTTTTTTAAAACTTTAAGGTGAAGGTAGTTCCTATCTTTTCTTCTGATTTTACCTTAATATTAATATTATAGGATTGACAAATATGATCAACAATACTTAAGCCAATACCAAAACCACCCTGTTCACTCGTAGCTCTGTAGTAACGTTTAAAAATATCTTTGATTTTATTTTTATTAATTCCAATACCTGAATCTTCAATACTTAAGCTATTATTTTTAAGAGTAATATTTATTTTTCCTTCTATTTTATTGTATTTAATTGCATTATTTAATAAATTTAAGAACAATCGTTCAAAGTCTTCTTTTCGTATTTTATAGAATATAACTTCTAAATCTAAAACAATATTTATCTTTTTTTGTTTGATTTGGGGAGATAAAGATTCTACTTGTTCTTGAATTAACAAAGACAAATCTAAATTTGATACGTCATTTTTTACATTCTTGTTTTCTAAAAATAAGTAGCGTAAATCTTTATAGATATCTGAAATTCTTTTCGCACTAATACGTATTCTTTGTATTTGTTTTTCACTTAAATTATCATTCTGCGTAGACATTAATATAGCAGTAAGAGGAGTATTTAACTCATGAGTACTGTCTTTAATAAAATTATTAAGTTTTACTCTCTCCTCTTTTATTGGGCTAATAAAAAGTTTTGCTAAATAAAAAGAAAGCAGAGTAATAAAAAAATAAATACTTGAAAAAAAGATAAATATTTTCACTTGTAAGTGTTTTACTTTATTAGTATAAGAATGTTCTTCAAGTGTAATATAATACACACCTAAATGCCCTAAAGCAGAATCAGCTGTAAGTACGTAGTTATTATCATGTTTCCTGAAACTTAAGTCAAAATCAATTTTATGTTCAAGATTTCCAAGAATCTTTTCTTTATGTACATTGTATAAAGCTACTTTGTACTTTTTATTTTTCAATAAAAAAGAAGGATCAAAGGTGTTATTTGTCATATGGGCATAAATTATTTTTGAAGACAACAATGAAACTTCATAGTGCATATTTGATTTAATTAAATCTTGATACAGTTTTTTTTCATTTTCGTAATAAAAAAAAGCAATAATAAGAATTAAAATAAAAGAAGAGCCTAAATATAACACCAAAAAGCGTAAAAGTGCTTTTTTTTCACTACTAATTAAATTGATAACCCAGTCCTCGTATATTCACAATATGTTCCGCACCTAGGATTTTTCTTAGATTTTTAATATAGGTTCTTATTGTTGAGCCTAGTGGAGCTTCTTCATAAGCCCAAACGTTTAAACAGATATTCTCAACAGAAAGCATTTTATTTTTATTACGGATTAAATAGTCTAAAACATCTGCTTCTTTTTGGGAGATTTTTATTTTTTTATTGTCCTTTTTTATTACCAGTCTTTTTTTATCAAAAAATAAATTTTTTGTAATTTTCAACTCTTTGTCATTAATATTAAAAAGTCGTATAAGATTGTTAATTCGTAAGTCTAATTCTTTCAAATCAAAGGGTTTTTTTATATAATCATCGCAACCAGATTCAAAGCCTTTTTCAACATCACTTACCATGTCCAAAGAAGTAATAAAAATAGCAGGTGTTAATATGGATTTTTCACGTAAATCTTTTAATAAAGCAAAACCATTAATACAAGGTACATTTACATCAAAAAGCAGTAAATCAAAGGTTTGAGAATACAAAAGATTCTCAGCATCCAAGCCATTAAATACACTTATTACTTCGTAATTACTTTTTAATAAATGCTCTTCAATAATCTCATTTAACATAGGATCATCTTCTAATAACAGTATTTTCATGCTTTTTCCTTAAAAAATTATATCATAAATTTATTAGTGTAAGATATATTAAAGCTGCACATATCTTGCACAATTAATCGCTATAATTAAGGATAAAAGGACCAAAATGTTAAAAATTAAATTACATCTATTAAAAAAATCACTCTTAATACTTACTCTTTTAAGCACTAATGTATTTGCAATTGAAGGCAAAAAAATGACTGTTTATAAATCTCCTTATTGTGAATGCTGTACCCAATGGACTAAGATTATGGAGAAAAAAGGTTTTGATATTTCTGTTATAAAAACAGAAGAAATGAATGAAATAAAATCCAAACTTAGTATTAAAAATGAACATGCCTCTTGTCACACTGCTATAATTGATGGGTATTATATTGAAGGACATGTAAATTATTCTGCAATCAAAAAACTCTTAAATGAGAAACCAAGTGATATTGCCGGATTAAGTGTTCCTGGAATGGTAGTTGGAAGTCCAGGTATGGAGTACAAAGACATTAAAAAGCCTTATAATATTTTATCAATTAAGAAAAAGGGAACAAGTAGTATTTACGAAAAACACTAAATGAAAAAAAATATTTTATTACTTGTTTTTTTACTTCTACTTTTTTTCTTTGCTTATAGATTCTTAGCTGTATCTGCTTATGACAATCGCTGGTTTGATGAAGAAAATGTCTCTAATGGGAAAAAAGTTTTTTTACAAAATTGTGCCAGCTGTCATAAAAATGATGCAAGTGGTACACGTTTATGGAAAAAATTAAATGAAAATGGGTTTTATCCCCCTCCTCCTTTAAATGGAGAAGCCCATACTTGGCATCATGATTATAATACCTTGGCAGAAATAATTTCAAAAGGTGGCAAGGCTTATGATGGGCAAATGCCTGCTTTTGAAAATGAACTAAACAAAAATGACATAAAAAATGTAATAGCTTATTTTCAAAGTTTTTGGAAAGATGATGTTTATGATATTTGGAAAGATATGAAAAATAATACTTCTTTAGAATGATTTTCACTTCACTAAGCCCTAATTACATAATAAAAAGAGTACTTTGCGTTAAGATATATGTTTTTGTGCTTTAAGGGTATTTAAAATTCGTTTATGAGTGTTTTGTAAATTGAGGGTAAAAATTTCTGTGTTAAATAATTATAAATATTATTTAACACAGAAGAAAACTAAAGATAGTTTTCTTTATAAATTAATAAGATTGACCTGGTCTTTCTTCTCTTGGTTTTGCTTCATTAACTCTTAATGTTCTTCCATCACATTCATTTCCATTTAAGGCTTCAATTGCTTCATTTCCTGCAATAGATGTTTCCATTTCAATAAATCCAAAACCTTTAGATCTTCCAGTTTCTCTGTCTGAAATAATAGTAGAATTTTTAACAGCTCCAAATTTAGCAAAAACTTCTTCTAAATCTTTACTGTCCATTTTATACGACAAGTTCCCTACATAAATATTCATGTTATATTTCCTTTTTAGTATATAGAATTATATTATCAAAAGAAATATAACAAATAGATTAGTTTTCTACATCTTTGTTGAAATTTTTAGCAATAGCAGTAGAAAATCTTTTAATTGTTTCTTCTAATCCTAAAACCGCCATTATGTCATAAACCGAAGGTGCTTGTGTAACTCCAGTAAGTGCAATTCGAATGGGTTGAAAAATTTGTGGAAACTTAAGTTCATTTTCTTCAATAAATGGTTTTGTAATTAACTCGTAATCATTAGCCACTAATAATGTATCTTTTTTTGATTCTAACAAACTTATATATGATTTTAAGATATCTAAAGTATTCTCTTTAACAAACTTTTTACTTCCTTTTTTCTCATACAAAGAAGGAACAAGTAAAATTTTATTAACAGAAGCTTTTAGCTCTACTAAGGTATTTGCTCTCTCTTTTGATAAATCTAAAATCATGTCTTTTTTATCATAAGCACTTAAATCACAATCAAAAAATTTAAGCTCTTCAACAAGTCTTTCATTTGTTGCATTTTTTATATAATGAGAATTTAACCATAAAAGTTTTTCTTCATTATAAGCAGAAGCAGATTTATTAATAGTATTTGGGTCAAATAATTCTAACATTTCATCCATAGAGAATATTTCTTGATCTCCATTTGACCATCCAAGTCTAACTAAAAAGTTCAATAATGCTTCTGGTAAATATCCCAATCTTTTATATTCCATAACATCCATTGCACCATCTCTTTTAGAGAGTTTTTTTCCTGCTGGATTATTAATCATAGGAACATGATAAAACTTAGGAAGAGAAAAACCCAAAGCATTATAAATTACGATTTGTTTTGGTGTATTTGTTAAATGATCATCCCCTCTAATAACATCTGTCATTTCCATTAATGCATCATCAATAGCAACAACAAAGTTATAGGTAGGCATTCCATTTGATCGCGCAATTACAAAATCATCAACTTCAGAGGCTTGAAAACTCATAGAAGACTTAACACCATCTTCAAAATTAATCACACCTTCTAATGGAGCTTTAATTCTAATAACTGGAGTAATATCAGAAGGTGGAGTTCCTGTGAAATCTCTGTATTTTCCATCATATCTTGGTGTTTGTTTATTTGCCATTTGTTCTTCACGTAAAGCATCAAGTTCATCTCTACTCATATAACACTTGTAGGCTTTTCCTTCATCAAGAAGTTGTTTGATGTATTTATTATATATATCAAGTCGTTTTGATTGATATTCAACTTCACCATCGTACGATAAGCCAACCCAAGAAAAAGCTTCAATAATTGCTTTCATTGCTTCTTCATTGTTTCTTGCTGTATCTGTATCTTCAATTCTTAATTTAAATTCACCCTTAGTTTTTCTAGCCCAAAGGTAAGCATATAATGCTGTTCTTAATCCACCTATGTGTAAATATCCTGTAGGACTTGGTGCAAATCGTGTTATTGCCATTTATTTTCCCTTAATTTTATTAGTCTTATTGTTTTCTTCAAAGTTTGTAGCATTCTTTTCTTTTAACTGTCCACAAGCAGCAGAGATATCTAAACCTTTTGACTCTCTAATCGTACTTAATTGGCCTTTTGATATCAAGTAATTTTTGAATTTTTCCATAGATTCTACACTTGGTCTTTTATAAGGCGTTCCTGGATATGGATTAAAATAAATTAGATTTACTTTTGATTTAATACCATCAAGTAATTTGATTAATTTTGCAGCATCTTCAATTGAATCATTCTTATCTTTTATTACTAAGTACTCAAACATAACTTTTTTTCTAGCATCAACAGGAAAGGCTTTTACTGCATCAATAATAGATTGAATATTATAAGCTTTGTTCATAGGAATTAGTTCTGATCTTAATTTATCATCAACTGCATGTAAAGAAATAGCCAATTGTATTCCTAAATCTGCCTCACCAAGTTTAATTATCTTAGATGAAATACCTGAAGTAGAAACTGTTTGTCTTCGTCTAGCAATTGATAAACCATCTTCTTCAGAGAATATTTTTACAGCTTGTACAAAGTTCTTGTAATTATCAAGCGGTTCGCCCATTCCCATATAAACAATATTTACGGCTTTATTAGCAGCAATGTTATTGTCTCTTTTTAGATGAACAATTTGTGCAATATACTCTCCTACTGTTAAGTTTCTTACAAACCCACCTTTAGCTGTTAAGCAAAAAGTACAGCCTATTTTACAGCCAACTTGAGAAGAGATACAAACAGTATATTTTTCACTTCTCTCTATAATTCCTTCATCGTTAATCTTCTTTTTTTTCATCAATAAAAGAACAGCCTCTATAGTATGACCATCTCTTAATTTAAATAAATACTTAATACTTCCGTCTGTACTTTCTTCTTTTCGTACTTGTTCTAAAATAGAAATATCGTAATTATTTGAGCTTAGATTATCTTTTAAATCCTGAGGAATATTCTTCATTTCATCATAAGAATTTACGTATTTTTTATAGATCCAATCATAAATTTGTTTGGCTCTAAATGAAGGTTTTACTTCTTCTTTTAATTCTTCTAAGGTGTAATCATAAATTGATTTCAACGTTGTCCTTTGTCTATATATATTTTGTATTTTAACATTATTTATAATATTTTTATCAATTTTATTTGCTATTATTTTACAAATTTCAAAACTCTTTTTTGTAAGAAGATCTTTCATTTTATATATCAATATCAATTCAAAAAATCACTTGCTAAATTTATTTGAGTATTCTAATTTTGTCTGGGCAGAACAATTTTTACAGGTCATTTCTTTTTTTAAAATTAGGATATTTAGATCAAATTCGAGTATATGATAATTTGGACCTTTTATTGTTTCACGTGAAACATCAATTCTATATCAAGTATATAAAGTGTTCATAAAGGCTAAGAAGGCTATCTAATAGGAGTAATATGAAAAATATGTGATTAATGAAGAATTGATAAATAAACAGAAACTGCCTATTTATCAAA
>CAJXWI010000076.1 GCA_913062735.1 uncultured Arcobacter sp. | reverse complement strand
TCAACCTTTCTTCGTTGCAGAAATCTTTACAGGATCTCCTGGTAAATATGTTGAATTAAAAGATACTATTGCTGGTTTTAAAGGAATTTTAGACGGTAAATACGATGAGCTTCCTGAAGGTGCTTTTTACATGGTTGGTTCTATGGAAGAAGCAGTTGCTAAAGCTGAAGGTATGAAATAACCATTAAGGTAACAATATGAATACAATTAGATTATCAATTGTTACACCTAATGGAGAAATATTTAACGATGATGTTAAAACAGTGACTCTTCCTGGAAAAGAGGGAGAGTTCGGTGTTTTACCAGGTCATGCGTCATTGGTTTCTTCTTTAAGCGTAGGTGTAATTATTATTGAAAAAGCAAATGCTACTGAAGCAGTTGCTATTAACTGGGGACATGTTAAAGTTTCTGAATCTGCTGTTGACGTTTTAGTTGACGGTGCAGTTTCTTTAACTCACGGTGAAGATTCATCAGCTGCCAAAGCGATTGAAACTGCGAAGAAATTAGTTAATTCTGTTTCTGATGCAAATGTATCAATAGCTGCTGTTGAAGCTAGAATCAATTCATTCGCGTAAGCTAATGATAGATACTATTTTTAATTATTTTAGTAATAGTACAGCAATCACATTTATTGTGTTTGCTGTCCTATCTACTTATTTGATTCTTGTTTTTTGGATATTTATTTATAGATTTCAAGCAGTTACTTCTATGATTTCTACTGAAAAGAACTCTTTAGAAGCATTAACTTCAAGTGATTCAATGTTGAGTCCTTTTTCTGCTTTAAGCAAATGTACAAATAATATTACCAATTCAAAACCCATTTTACATGCTTGTGAAATATCAATTATTAGAGATGCCTCAAAAGGTATATCTTGGTTGTCCATAATATCTTCTACCTCACCCTTTATTGGTTTATTTGGTACTGTTGTTGGTATTTTAGAATCATTCGCACTACTTTCATCTCAAGCTAAAGTTGCTTTTTCTGTAATTGCACCTGCTATTTCTGAAGCTTTAGTTGCTACTGCTGCTGGAATATTTGTAGCTGTATTTGCTTATACTTTCCACCAAATTATGGTAAGAAAAGTGTATGAGTTAAATATTTATTTAAAGGCACAATCTGAAATTTTAATCGCTAAGGGCTAATTATGTATGATTATAATAATAAACCAGAATTAAACGTAACGCCTTTAGTAGATGTTATGTTGGTTTTGCTTGCTATTTTAATGGTAACAGCTCCTGTGATTGAGTTTGAAGAAAGTGTTAATTTACCCCGTGGAAGTAAATCCAGACAAGTAAGTGACAGTAAAAAAATCAATATTATTGTAACCAAAGAGAGAATTGTTCGCGTTAATAAAAACAAATATCCTATTGATAGTTTTGCGGATAATTTTATTTTATTTTCACAAAACAAAGACAAAAATACTGCTATTCATATACGTGCAGAAAAAACGCTTATTTATGATGATGTTATCTTCATTTTAAAATCTGTTAAAGAAGCTGGTTTTACAAAAGTTTCTTTAATTACTGATGGTTAAAATGCCAAGACTAAATCTTCATGCCAATGAAAAAAGTTATTTTCTTTCGGGACTAATTTCTTTTTTTATTTATTTCCTTTGCCTTTTTTTAATTCTTCTGTATTTACGTGAAAACGAAAGCAAAAAAATAGATGCTTTAAGTAAAAACACTGTTTTACAATTAGAAATTATTGTGGACAATACGCAAAAATTTCAAAAGTCTACATCCAAACCTGTAAAAAAAGTAATCAAAAAAGAAGAAAAAATTGTTAAAAAATCGAAATCTGTAAGTATTACAAAAACTGCTGATTTAAAATCTTTGTTTTCAAAAGTAAAAACAAAAGCAAAAAAAGTTGAAAAAAAAGTAGTTAATAATGTCAAAAAATCTTTGGTATCAAGCCGTTTTAAAAGCAGTTTTGAAAAACAAAGAAAATCAGAAAATATAAAAGTCAGTAATATCTTAGATGATGTCACTGTTAAATCTCGTGCAAATGTATCTATGGATTCAAAATACGACAAAGATCCTTATTACTCCAAGATTTATGAAATGTTAGGACAACGTTGGAATACAGTCGTTACATTTGATGAATTATTTGCAAGAGTACTTGTTACAATCACAAGTTCAGGAAGTTTTGATTACCGTATTATTAAAGGCTCAAGTGATGATGCTTTTGATGAAGCATTAGCTATGTTTTTACAAAATCAAAAACTTGAACTTTATCCTGCTTATACTAAGGGAAGTAAAACCCAAATTGAAGTAATATTTAAATCAAAGAACTAAATAGCGTTCAACAATCATTTAAAGGACAAAAATGAAAAAAATAATATTAATTTTATGCTTCATGTTTTCTTCTGTGTTTTCAGCAGATGTAAGTATGGAAATAGTTAAAAAATCCAATACAAAACCTAGCATACTTATTTCTTCTGCACTTGGCGCATTGAATGAATCTATGTTATATAAAATCACTAAAATCATTCAAAAAGATTTAGATGTGAGTGGGCATTTTAATGTAAAAGAAGATACTTATAAACTTAGCATGACTGACAATGCAGATTATATTTATTTAGGAAGAAAAAAGGTGGATTTGTTTTTAAATGTAAATTTTGAAGAATCTGCTTTTGGGGGTATTGTTTTAAAAACAAAACTCTATGATGTAAATGCAAAAAACTTGGTTTTATCAAAAACATTTACTACTTCAAATATTAACAGACATGTCTTTTTAGCTCACCGTGTAGCCATTGCTACAAATGCTTATATGAATGCACCTTCCATTGCGTGGATGGACAAGTTTGTTATTTACTCTGTATATAAAAAAGCAAAACACAGCGATATTGTAATCTCTGATTATACCTTAAGTTATAAAAAAACCATTATTACTGGGGGTCTTAATATCTTCCCTAAGTGGGCAAGTAAAAAACAAGATGCTTTTTATTTTACACGTTATGTAAATTCAAAACCCACTTTATATAAAATTAATATTTATACTAAAAGAATGATAAAAATACTAGACAGTGATGGAATGATTGTTGCCTCTGATGTTAGTTCTGATGGAAATAAATTATTAATTACAGCATCCCCAGAGGGACAACCTGATGTATATATGTTGGATTTACGAACAAAAAAACAAACAAAAATAACTTCTTATAAAGGTATTGATGTTGGGGCTCATTTTATAGATAATGATAAAAAAATTGTATTTGTAAGTGATAGACTAAACAGACCCAATATTTTCTCAAAGACAATAGGGAGACGCGGTGTTGAACGTTTGGTTTATCATGGAAGTAATAATTCATCTGTAACTACATTTAATGATAAAGTAGTTTATACAAGTAGGGATAGAAATTCACAGTTTGATAAGAGAAGTTTTAATCTGTTTTTGATTTCAACCAGAAGTGATTATATTAAAAAACTTACAGTAACGGGAGTGAATCAATTTCCAAAGTTTTCAAGTGATGGAGAGAGTATTTTGTTTATTAAAAACTTCAATAACAAAAGTTCTGTGGGAATAGTACGACTAAACTTTGATAAAGTGCACCTGTTTTCTTCTGATAATGGGCGAATTCAGTCAATTGATTGGTAATAGGCCTATGATAATAAATTATTAAGTTTGTTTTTAGTATTATTATTAATATTTTAACGAAGGATTATTTTATGAAAAAATTTTTAGCGTATTCTGTTTTGGCATCAGTACTATTATTTACTGGGTGTTCTCAAAAATCAACAGAAATGAATGAAGCAAAGATGAATAAAACAGAAAAGTCTTCAGAATCTAATTTGGATGCAATGAATGCAAATAATATGGATAAAGACTCAATGTCTGATTCAGAATCAATGACTGCAGATGCAATCAAAAACTTATTAATTGATGTAGTTTACTTTGATTTCGATAAATTTACATTAAATGAAGAAAACAGAAATGTTGCTAAATCTAATGCAAACAAATTATCAGTATTAGCTGGTAAAATCAAGATTAAACTTGAAGGTAACTCTGATGAGTGGGGAACGGATGAGTATAATTATGCTCTAGGTTTAAAAAGAGCATTATCTGTTAAAACTTCTTTAATTGATGATGGTATTTCTGCTGATGATATTTCTATGATTTCATTTGGTGAAAGTAACCCAGTTTGTTCAGATAAAAATTCTACTTGTTGGAAACAAAACAGAAGAGTTGAATACAAAATCTTACCATAATTAATTTATGCGAAAAATATTCTTATTAACGTTATTACTAGTTACATATTCATTAGCTGAACAAGTTTCAGCTTTTGGAGCTGGTAATTTAAACTCAAAAAACCCATACGGTCTTACTAAAACTGAAAAACATATCTTAACCAATAAAGAAAAACTAGGATCAATTGATTCAAAAGTTAAAGATGTGAAATCTACTGTTACAACTGTTAATCAACGGCTTGATGGTTTAGAATCAATTTATGAAGGCGACAGTGCTAAATTAAATAGAACTGTTATTAAATTAAACAATTTAGTATTAGATTTAGAAACAACAAAAGAAGATTTAAAAACAACTAAAGAAGTTTCCCAACAAATTCTAGTAATACAAGAAGAGATGTCAAGAGAGAATTTAAAAAATCTTGATGCACTAAAATTAGCAATATCAAAACTTACTAAATCCGTAAACAAAATGAATGCAAATTATATTTCTGAGCGTGAGTTTAGAAAAAATATGAAACAGTTTATTACTAAAAAAGAGTTTTTAGCCTTTAAGAAAAGCTTAGGTAAAAAAACTAGTATTAAAACTAAAGCTAAAACTTTGAATACTAATGATAAAAAAGGGTTGATGGTTAAAGCAATAGCTTTATTTAAAATAGATCACTTTACAAAAGCAATTCCAATGTTTGAATCTTTAGTGAAAGCTAAATATAAACCAGCGGAAAACAACTTTTACCTCGGTGAGATTTGGTACTATCGTAAAAAATATGATGACGCAATTCGTCATTATAAAATTTCTGCAACTTTATACGGTAAAGCATCGTATATGCCTAAATTACTTTTACATAGTGCTATTTCATTCGAGAAAGTAAATGACTTAGATAATGCTGCTAATTTTTATAGTACACTCATTGATGTGTACCCAGAATCAAAAGAAGCGAAAATAGCTTATAAAAATCTATCTACAATAAATTAATAAAAAGGAGACTTATGTCAAAAGTTATAAGTATAGAATATACTTTAAAAGATGCGAATACTAATGAGCAACTAGACACAAATGTTGGTGCTGCACCATTAGAATTCATTATGGGAAAAGGTCAAATTATCCCTGGATTAGAAAAAAAAGTAATTGAAATGAATGTTAATGATGAAGCAGACGTTTTAGTTCAACCAGAAGAAGCTTATGGAGAAGTTAAAGAGGACGCTGTTCAAACTTTACCAAAAGAACAATTCGCAGGAATTGAAATTGCTGAAGGTATGAGCTTATACGGAACTGGTGAACAAGGTGAAACTGTACAAGTTACTGTTAAATCTTTCACTGATGATGAAGTTATCATTGATTACAATCACCCTATGGCTGGAAAAACATTAATGTTTTCAGTATCTGTTTTAGCAATTAGAGTTGCAACAGAAGAAGAACTACAAACTGGTGTTGTAGGTGGTATGGCTGCTATGGGTGGCGGCGGTGGATGTTGTGGTGGCGGTGGTGCTGCTGCAGATGAATCTGCTCCTAAACAAGGTGGATGTGGTTGTTAGTATAGTTGGCAGGCTGCCAAAACACTTTTCTATAACCCGTTTATAGACTAACAAAAAACACAAAACACTAAATTAAAATGCCTAAAAGCGTGACGCTTTTGGGCATTTTTCATTTATACAAGATGAATAAGTATTTTTTAAGAGTAATTACAAAAATGACATTGTATAATTCTACTTTTAAAAAATAGTTTTACTCAAGATATATTAAACTATAGAAATTTTTACAAGGGTATTTTATGAAAAAAGTAGCATTTATTTTTCCAGGGCAGGGCTCTCAAAGTATTGGAATGGGAAAAGATTTTTTTGACAATAGCGATATTGCAAAAGAAATGATAGAAAAAGCATCAAAGAGATTAAATATTAATTTTGAAGAACTTTTATTTGAAGAAAATGACAATCTTTCTAAAACAGAATATACACAACCAGCTATTCTTTTAGTTTCAAGCATAGCAGGGGCTATTTTTAAAGACAAGTGTAACATTAAAGCAGAATTTGTTTTAGGACACTCTTTAGGTGAGTTTTCAGCACTTGTAGCAAGTGGAGCTTTGCATTATTTAGATGCTATTGAAGTCGTTCATAAAAGAGGAAAATTTATGAACGAAGCTTGTGAAGGCGAAGGTGCTGGAATGATGGCATTAGTAGGACTTGATGATGAAAAAGTAGAAGATATTTGTAAAACACAAAGAAAAGCAGATAAAAAAATCTGGCCAGCTAATTACAACTTAGATGGACAATTAGTTGTTGCTGGTATTAAAGCAGACTTAGAAAGCCTAGTTGATACGTTTAAAGAAGCAGGGGCTAAAAGAGCAATTGTTTTAGATATGAGTGTTGCCTCTCATTGTGAAATTTTAAGACCAGCGGTTGAGAATTTAAAACCCTATTTAGAAGAATTTTTACAAGAAGATTTCATTTATGATGTTATTTCAAATGTAAGCAGCGAAGCTTATAATTTAAAAGATGAAGCAATTGAGTTATTATCTTCTCAATTAACTTCTCCTGTTAAATACAAACAAAGCATCTTAGCTAATTCTTCAAAAGTAGATGTGTTTATAGAATTTGGAAATGGGGCTGTATTAAAAGGTCTTAATAGAAAAATTGATAAAACAACACCTACATTAAATGTAAGTGATTTTGCAAGCTTAGAAAAAACATTAGGAGAATTAAATGACTAAATTAGCAATCATGGGCGCAATGGAAGAAGAAATTGAGCCTTTATTAGCGCATTTTGACAGCGTAAACAAAGTTGATTATGCAAACAATACCTACTATGAAGTAAATCATAAAGGTTTAGACATTGTAATTGCATATTCAAAAATTGGAAAAGTATTTGCAACACTTACTGCTTCTACTATGATTCAAAAATTTGGCTGCGATACTTTATTATTCTCAGGCGTTGCTGGTGGAATTAATCCTGCGCTTAAAATTGGAGATTTAATCATTGCTGATAAATTATGTCAGCATGATTTAGATATCACTGCTTTTGGACATCCTGCTGGTTATGTTCCTGGGGGAAAAGTTTTTGTAGAGACTACAAAATCTTTAAGAGAAGTAGCTATTGATGTAGCACAAGAGAATGATATAAAAGTTATTGAAGGCACGATTGCAACGGGAGATCAGTTTGTTTACAAGCCTGAGCAAAAGAAGTTCATTGAAACTACTTTTAATGCAGATGCCCTAGAGATGGAAGGTGCTAGTGTTGCTGTTGTTTGTGATGCGTTAGAAGTTCCATTTTTTATATTAAGAGCGATTTCTGATACTGCTGATGGTGGAGCTGATATTGATTTTGACGCGTTTTTGAAGACGTCGGCGATTAATTCAGCGAATTATCTAATAAAAATCCTCCAAAAACTCCAAAAATAGTCGTAGCACTGCCACTTTTGCCCAACTTCTGCGTTGGGCTTTAGACTTTATAAACTCACATACTCTAGTATGCTCCTTCATAAAGTCTAAATCCCGCCTTGAACTTGAACAAAATTGTCAGTACTAAGACAATTTTGATAAAGTTCATTTACATCAAAAGTCTATAATTTTAATCATCTTTTTTTCAAAAATATTATTTAACTAAATTCTATTTTTTTTCATTTTTTAGTATAGTTTTAAATTTATCTATTGTAAGAATAAGTTCTTTTCTTATGTTTTTATTTTGTTTTAAAGCCCATAAATCTAAATTAATAAAATTCCAATCATCAAAAGGTGTATTTTTATAATCAAGAAATAGTTTCTCAATATCAGTATCTTTACATTCTTTTATATCTCTTAAGATATTTAGCATGTCATATTGAAATAATGATTTATTATTTTTCGTCATATTTAATAAATACTTTTTAGTTAATTCATCATTTCTTAATTTATCTTCAATTAATTCTAATTCAAACAAATTTAGATACGAAGATGAAGCTTCTGGATTTATTTTTATAGATTGAGTATATGCTTCTATTGCCTTTGTATATTCTTTATTATGATCATATGAGATTCCTAAACTGTAGTAATTATCTGAATTATCTGGATTTATTTTTATAGATTGAGTATATGCTTCTATTGCTTTTAAATATTCATTATTATTATCATAGGAAATACCTAAACCATAATAGGCATTTGAATTATTTGAATTTATTTTTATTGATTGAAGATATGCTTCTATTGCTTTTGAATATTCTTTATTATCATCATATGAAATCCCCAAATTATAATGAGTATCTGAATTTTCTGGATTTATTTTTATGCCTTTGAGGTATGATTCTATCGCCATTAAATTTTCCCCATGATTAGCATACGAGACTCCTAAAGCATGATAAAAATTTGAATTATTTGGATTTAGTTTTATTGCTTGCAAGTATGATTCTATTGCCTTTTCATATTCTTTATTGTTATCATACGATATTGCTAAACCATAGTGGGCATTTGTATTATCTGGATTTATTTTTATTGCTTGGAGGTATGATTTTATTGCTTCTGAATATTCGTGATTATTATGATAAGAAACTCCTAGATTATAGTGAGCATTTGAATTATCTGGGTTTATTTTTATTGCTTTCAGATATGATTCTATTGCTTTATCTAGATTTTTATTGCTTAAATAATTATTACCTAAAAGAATATAGTCTATATCAGTTTT
>CAJXWI010000075.1 GCA_913062735.1 uncultured Arcobacter sp. | reverse complement strand
AATAAATCTCCCGCATCTATTTCTATGACATCATGAATTAATAACATTTTAATAACACGTGAGATAGATATTTTTTGTCCTGCATATTCTTGAAGAATTATGGCTGCAAGTGCAATATGCCAAGAATGTTCTGCTGAGTTTTCTTGTCTGTTATTGTCTTCTTTTACCGTAGTTTGTCTGTAAACTGCTTTTAGTTTATCTATTTCCATTATAAAATTAATTTGTTGTTTTAAAGCCTTCATTTTTGTCCTATACTTAAGTTCATTATTCTATAATTATAACCAAAGAAGCTGTTTTAAACTAAGACTTTATCTATCGTTTAGAATAAATTTTCAAAAAGTGAATATTATATGAACATACTTGAAACTCTATTAAAAAAACAAAAAATTATAGTGCTTGATGGCGCATCTGGAACAGAACTTCAACGTAAGGGCTATGATGTAAATGATGAACTTTGGTCTGCAAAATTTTTAATCTCTAATCCAAAAGCTATTAAAGAAGTGCATAAAGATTATTTACAAGCAGGTGCTAATTGTATAACAAGCTTAAGTTATCAAGCAACATATGAGGCTTTTTATAAAAAAGGGCTTAGTGAAGCAGAAGCTAAAAAAATGCTTTTATTATCCGTATCTTTAGCCAAAGATGCAAGAGATGAATACTTCACCAAAGAGACTAAAAACATAAATAAAGCTCTTGTAGCTGCATCTATTGGTCCTTATGGTGCATACTTGGCAGATGGTTCAGAATTTAGAGGCGATTATTCTTTAAATCAAAAAGAACTGGAAGAATTTCATAAAAAAAGACTAAATACCTTACTTGAAGCAAAGCCTGATATCCTTGCTTTTGAAACAGTTCCTTGTTTAAAAGAAGCAAAAGCCTATGTTAATTTATTAAAAAACAAAAAGAATATAAATGCTTGGATTAGTTTTAGTGCAAAAGATGCATTGCATATTAACAGTGGAGAGACTATAAAAGAGTGTGCGCAATATCTAGAAGCGTATTCTTTTATTACTGCTATTGGAATTAATTGTACTTCCCCACAATATGCCCACACACTTATAAAAGAAATCAAAAAAGTCTCAAGTAAAATAATCATAGTATACGCAAACAGTGGAGATTCTTATGATGCCAATGATAAATCATGGAAAGCATCTAAAAACAATAGTTCTTATGCAAAAATGTCAGAAGCGTGGTATAAAGCTGGGGCTAGAATTATTGGGGGATGTTGTCAAACGACACCAAAAGATATAAAAGAAATAGTTTCTATGTATAAATAATTATTTGTAATCAAGGGAAGTAATAAGCAGTTTTTTGTTTTTAAAAGGATCGATAATCGCTTCTATTTCTTTAAATGTATACTTAAAACGAAAGCCTATTTTAGAATTTGTGGCTGTACTTTCTAAAATATAAAAAGGCCTTTTATTAATATAAAGTGCTTTTTTGTTTTTAAGTTTATTTTTCAAATGCACAATAACAAAGATATGTTTTGGAACTAAAACAAAATACGCTTCATAGTTTTTTGCTTTTAAAAGTGAGATTAAAAGATTGCTTTTATCATCACAATCCCCATAATTTTGCTTAATTACATGTTTTGAGCTTCTTGCAATACTTTCATTGATTTTATAAGGAATATTAGTAACCAAATCAAGAAGGCTTTGAACTTCGCATATTTGATTGTTTTCACAGTCCTTAGTCAGATGTAAACTTAATCTTTTTGTATAATCATCCATTCGTACTTGATTTATATAAGTAGAATCTCCTAAATCAAGAAATTGATTTTTTACAATAAAAAAAGACAGATAAATCATATACAGCAAATAAGAAATAAAGATAAAACAAAAAAGAGTTGAAAGGTATTTTAAGAATTTGTTTTGTATTAACATGGT
This sequence comes from uncultured Arcobacter sp., assembly GCA_913062735.1. Next base: position 6,996 of record CAJXWI010000075.1, on the reverse strand, counting down.
ATTTCTTCTTTATTATAATTTAAACTATTATTGCATAAAAGTATTAATAGAGTAACTTTTATATGCTAAACGAAAGGGGTATTTTCTCATTTAGCATAGGGATTGTTTGTAGAATAAAAAATCCCAATAAATTAAAGCTCCTAAATAATTAGCTCCAAAGAAAAAGTGCTTACCTTGTTTTAAATCAATTTATTATATTAAATATAACTTTAAAATATAATATAATATAATAAATTAAAATTTGCAAAAGGATAGGCAATGAATAAAAAAGTAGGAATAATAGGTATTGGTAATGTAGGTGCTACTTTGGCTTTTATTTTAGCGAGTAAAAATATTTGTGATGAGATTGTGTTAAAAGACATTAGAGAAAATATTCTTGAAGCAATGAGCCTAGATATCTCACAAGCAAGTGCTGCTAGTAATTCAAAAACAAAAGTCACATCAGCAAAAGAAGCACAAGACTTAAGTGCTTGTGATATTGTAGTAATAACAGCTGGAATTCCTAGAAAACCTGGTATGAGTAGAAATGATTTACTTTTAACCAATGCAAATATAATGATAAGTGTCATACAAGAAACAATAGAATTTAATCCCAATGCTATAATTATTATTGTTTCTAATCCTTTAGATGCCATGGTTTATACTGCTTTAAAAGCTTCTTCTTTTGCAAGAGAGAAAATAATAGGAATGGCTGGAATTTTAGATTCTTCACGAATGGCACATTTTATTTCAAAAAAACTCAATATTCCTTGCTCTCAAATTGAAACATCTGTTATGGGAGGACATGGAGATGCTATGGTTCCTTTATCAAACTATACAAGAGTACAAGGCAAAGGCTTAAGTGAATTTTTAAAGGAAGATGAAATTTTAGAAATCATGGACAAAACAAGAAAAGGAGGGGCTCAAATTGTAGCTGCTTTAGGAAATGGGAGCGCGTATTATGCACCTGCTTATTCTACGTATCTTATGCTTAATGCCATTTTAAATGATACAAAAGAAATCTTTCCTTGTGCTGTGCAATTAGAAGGTGAATACGATTACACTGATATTGTTGCAGGTGTTCCTATTGTTTTAGGAAAAAAAGGAGTAGAAGAGATAGTTGAGTTACATTTAAATAAGGAACAAAAAGAACAATTCAAAAATTCTGTTTCAGGGGTAAAAGAATTAACAAATATTTTAGATAAAAATATCTTTAAGTAAAAATATTTTTAGGAATTACCTGTAATAACAACTAAAAAAGTAAAAATTAGACCTGTAAAAAGAATAATCGCTAAGCCTATAAATAATCCAAGTTTCATAAAAGACTGCCTTTAATTTTTTAGAATTATACACAAAAATCTTAAAGGTTTTCTTTTTTATAAAGCGTAATAATATTTTCTACTACAGAAGAATCTGCAAGGGTAGAAATATCTCCTAAGTTTTCAAAGTTTTTATTGGCAATTTCTCTTAAAATCCTTCTCATTATTTTACCAGAGCGTGTTTTTGGAAGAGCAGAGCTAAATTGTATTATTTCTGGTTTTGCATGGCTACCAATTTGCTCTTTTACCCAAGACTTTAACTCTTCTTTTAAATCTTTTTTTATTGTAATATTCTTCATTAGACTAACATAGGCAAAAATAGCTTCGCCTTTTATAGCATGAGAATAAGAAACAACAGCAGCTTCTGCTACATCTTCATGAGCAACGAGAGCTGATTCTAATTCAGCTGTTGATATTCTATGGCCTGAGATATTCATAACATCATCAACTCTTCCTCTAATCCAATAAAAACCATCTTTATCTCTATAGGCACGGTCCCCTGAAAAGTATTTGTTTGTATGTGTTTTAAAATAGGTTTCATAAAATCTTTTTTTATTTCCAAAAATACCTCTCATTTGCCCAGGCCATGAATCGTTTATACATAAATCACCTTCTTCATTGTCGCTTAAAACTTTGGAATGTTCATTTAATAATAAAGGTTTTATTCCAAAAAAAGGCACGCTTGCACAACCTGCTTTTAATTTAGTAGCATAAGCTTGTGGACTAATTAAGATGCCACCTGTTTCTGTTTGCCACCACGTATCAACAATGGGACAATTTTCTTTTCCTATGTATTTATAATACCAAAGCCAGGTTTTTGGATTAATAGGTTCTCCCACGCTTCCAAGTACCCTTAGTGAGGATAAGTTATACGGTTTAACATATTCATCGCCTTCTTTCATTAAGGTTCTAAGAACCGTAGGAGCAGTATATAAAATATTTACCTTATGTTCTTCAACTATTTTCCAAAATCTAGCAGGACTAGGGTAGGTAGGCATACCTGCAAAAATTAAGCTTGTAGCCCCATTTGCAAGAGGGCCATATACAATATAAGAATGTCCCGTAATCCAACCCACATCAGCGCTGCACCAGTAAATATCATTTTCTTTATAATCAAAAATCATTTCATGGGTAAAAGAAGCATATACCATATAACCGCCTGTTGTATGTAAAATACCTTTGGGTTTTCCAGTTGAGCCTGAGGTATATAAAATAAATAAAGGATCTTCTGCCTTCATTTGTGCGGGTTCACATACTTTTTCATACTTGTTTTTAATGTCGTGGTAATAAATATCTCTTTTATTTTGTATAAATACTTTTACATCCTTGTGTTTTATTACTAAAACTGTTTCTACATGAACATTTTTTACTTTGAGGGCTTCATCTACAATATGCTTATACTCAATTTTTTTTCCACCTCTTTGTCCTTCATTTGCAGTAATTACAAATTTTGACCTACAATCTTTTATACGTTGTGCTATTGCTAAAGATGAAAAACCTCCAAAAATTACTGAATGCACAGCTCCAATTCTTGCACAAGCAAGCATGGCAAATACGGCTTCTTTTATCATGGGTAAATATATAGTAACTTTGTGGCCTTTTTTTACCCCTAAGTCTTTTAGTGCATTAGCTAGTACACATACTTCTTCATAGAGTTCTTTATAGCTTATATGCTCTGCTTGGTTTTCTTCGTCTGCTTCACAAATAAGTGCAGTTTGGGAGGCTCTTTTTTGCAAGTGTCTATCAATACAATTAACGCTTGCATTTAAGGTTCCTTCTTTAAACCAAGAAATATGCAAGTCTTCTTTTTTAAAAGAAACGTCTTTTACTGTATTGAAATTTTTATACCAAGAAATTCTTTTGGCTATTTTTTTCCAAAAATTTTCATTGTTTAGGAGGGATTCTTTATAGAGTTTTGAATAGTTTTTATTATTAAGATGATGTTTATGCAGTAGCATCTCTTTGGGTTCAAGTAGAAATTTGTTCATTCTAAATCCTTCTTGTTATTAGTATAATAAGAAATATTATTAATGATAACAAAGAAGTGATTAGTAGTAAAAAAAGAATTTAATGTAAATTAAAAATTAAACTTTTCTTAAGATTTTAAAGATGTTGCTCAAGCCATACTTGTTTTTCTTTTTTACTTAAAAAGCTCCAAACTAAAATTCGAGATATTTTTTGGCCTTGTTTCATTTCAAGAATCTTGATATCAATGGCTTTTAAGTTTTTAAGTTTTCTCTCGAAAATACTTAAGTGCTCTTTTTTAGAAACTAAAGTAGAGAAACAAAAGAAGTTCTTTTTATAAAGAGTACTTTGAGAAATAAGTTTAGATATAAACTCTACTTCTCCTCCTTGACACCAAAGCTCGCTTGCTGTTCCTGAGAAGTTAAGTACGGTTTTTGCATATTCATCTTTTTTAAGGTTTTTAATTTTTCTGCTTGAGGCCGCACTTGCATCTTCTTGCGATTTATGAAAAGGAGGGTTACAAATACTTGCCATAAAATATTCATCGTTTGAGACTATATTTTTTAAGACATCACTTTGTTTATTTTGGAACCTGAATTCTACTTTGTTTTTTAAAGAGGCGTTTGTACTCACAATATTTTTTGCAATATCTAAAGATTCTTGCGCACTATCACTTGCAACAATGTCCCATTCATAAGCAGAACTTGCAATGATAGGGTAAATACAGTTAGCACCAGTTCCTATGTCTAGAACTTTTATTTTTTCGCCCCTAGGAATCACATTATTATTATTTTGCATTAAATATTGCGCTAAATAATGTATATAATCTGCACGTCCAGGAATAGGAGGAATTAAATGCTGCTTTGGTAAATCATAGTGCTCAATTTGGTAATAGTGTTTTAAGAGCGCTTTATTAAGGGCAAGTACTGCTTTTGTATTAAAAAAATCTATGGACTCATTATTGTATTTATTTATAAGAACATATTCTTTTAAGGCAGGGTACGAAGCACAAAGTTCATCAAAGTTGTATTCTTGATTATGCGGATTATTTTTATGTAATGTTTTTGTTTTTTTCATTGTTTATCTTAATATTTTTTTGTATTATAACCTAATTATACGAGTTGCGAGTGAACAAAACTATTATAATGGCCTTCTTCTAAAGACAAGGTCTCATGATTGCCTTCTTGTACTATCTTTCCTTCGTGTAAAACATAAATTTTATTGGCATTTTTTACTGTACTTAAACGATGCGCAATAGTAATTACGGTTTTGTTTTTTAATACTTTTTCTAAAGCAGCAAATAATTTGGTTTCCGTATGTACATCAAGAGCAGAAGTTGATTCATCAAATATTACAACAGCAGGATCTGCAATAATCATTCGAGCAATGGATAAGCGTTGGCGTTGTCCTCCGCTTAAACGAATACCATTTTTTCCAACAATGGTATTTAAACCCTCACTCATATCATCAATTAGTTCCGTCATTTGTGCTATTTTAAGAGCTTCTTTAATTCTATCATCGCTGATATCATCATTGCCCATAGTAATATTAAACTTAAGAGTATTATTAAATAAAATTGGCATTTGAAGTACTAAAAATATATTTTCTCTTAAAGAAGATTTTTTTATATCATGAATTGAGATGTCATTGTAGAAGATATTTCCACCTTTTAGCGTATAAAAAGAAGATATTATTTGTGCAAGGGTTGTTTTTCCAGAACCACTAGCGCCTATAAACGCTATTTTTTCACCTGTTTTAATAGAAAAAGAAATATCATCTAAAACTATTTTATCTGCATTGTAAAAAAATCGCAGTTTTTTAACATGAATATCAAGTTCATTGTTTGTAAGTTTTAATATTTTATTGGAATCTTCTTCAAGGTGTAAATCCAGAATTTTATTGATTCTTTTAATGGCAGCTTTTGCTGAAGCATAAGAGTATTGCATAGATAAAATGTCTTGAATAGGTGTTATTATAAACCAAATATAACCAAACATAGCAAACATTAAACCAATAGATAAATCACTGTAAGCCACCATAATTAGGCCACTGGCTCGTAAAATTTCAAAAGCAACCAAAAAAATAGTAAAAGAAAAACGCTCATAAGCCAAACTTTTATACGCATATTCATTGGATGTAGTTTGTACGTTTTTGGCTTTATTAATAGCATTCTTAAAAAAGTTTTCTTCTTTATTTGATGCTTTTATTTGTGAAAAAAGTTCTAAAACTTCTGAAATATTGTTTTGAAAATCTTCTACTGCTTCATTCTCTTCTTTTTTTAGTACAGAAACATTTTTTGATATTTTCTTTGATAAGAGCATGATTATAGGTTGTATGGTTAATATCATAAGACCTAACATGGGATGAATAATAATCATTACAATAGAAACGGCAATGAGTGTTAACACAGATGATATTAGTTTAGAACTGCTTGTTATAATAAAAGCATCTAAGGTATTAACATCTGTAATTAAATTAGCAGATACAGCACCACTTCCTAAGGTTTCATATTCATTAATGCAAACACGTTTTAAATGTCTAAGAAGTTTTTCTCTTATTTTAAAAGTAACGTGTTTGGAAATTTTAGTAAAAACTTTAGTAATGATTACCGAGAGAATAAAATATACTACTCGTAATATTATTACAGACACCGTTACAATGGCTATATAATAAAAAGCATCTCCTCCTCCTAAAATTGCATTAATGCTATTTAGAATCGAGCTTGGTTTATCTAAAAGTACTTCATCTACTAACATAGGCAATAACAAAGGAATAGGAATAGAAATTATTATAGCAAGCACCGTAATAATTTGACCTATTATAAGGGCTTTCTTTTTTTCTAGAACAGTTTGTAAGATGAATTTAAAAGTAATATTTCTTGACATAAAATACTGTACTAGTTCATTTTTTCACAAATATTAGATTTTAATTTTTCATTGTATACACAGTGTAAACCACATTTATAACTACCTAGGTCTAATTTTTGAGCTATTAAATAAGATTTTGCAAGTTCTTGACATTTTTTTAAGTCATTGCTTTTATCTTCTAAAATTAAAAAACGTTTGTTATTATTTGGATCTGGATATATAAATGTGCTCCACTTTTCTTCTACTTCTTCAAAACATCCTTGAAATAAGATAGCTGTACATATTACTAATAAAATATTTTTAAACATAAGGGGCTCTTTTGTGTTTTTTTAGTCAAAAATACAATAATTAAATATTATTGTATTTTTGACTTGCTTTTCTTAAAGGATTTTAATGCAATATTTCTTAAGATAGGATTTTATTTAGGGTGTTTTTCATAATAGTAAACTCTTTAAGCTCTTCTTTTAATCGTAAGTTTTCTAAATACATTTCAATGGCTTTGTTTAATTGTTCTGATATTTTTCCTGTTGATGCTGATTTATTAATCGTATCGGGTTTATATCCAATTTCGTAGGCCAGTTTTTTATAGGTTAAGTGTAAGTCTTTACATACTTGTTTTATAATATTTGGATGCAATTCTTTATAAAGTTCTAAAAATGATATATCAAAATCTTCACAAACTTCTTCTAAGATATTTTTTTTATTTAATAAGGTCATTCTATGCAAGTTTGCAGGAGAATTGGGCTTATAAATATTAAATTTATCTTTTAAAATAGATATAAATAGTTTGTTACCATCACAGCCAATCATATGTTCAAAAGAATCAACTAAATCATTGTCGTCTCTGTGTTTAAACTCTTCAATGA
>CAJXWI010000074.1 GCA_913062735.1 uncultured Arcobacter sp. | reverse complement strand
CCATCTTTTTGATTCTTTTAAAACATGAAGATAATTATCGTTATGTATCTGAAAATCTGCGGCACCTTTATTTGATGTCAGAGCTAACAGTATAACATATTTATTTTCATACTTTAAAAATTCTTTAACTGAATCATGTCCCATGTAAGGCGAAACTGTGACTGAATCAAAATTCATTTTTTCAAAAAAAGCTTTTGCATACATATTTGATGTGTTTCCAATATCTGCTCTTTTGGCATCTGCTATTGTGAATAATTCAGGATAATAACTATTTATATAATCAATTGTATTTTCTAAGTCTTTCCAGCCATTTGATCCTCTTGCCTCATAAAATGCAGTATTAATTTTAACTGCTATAATTTTTTTATGTAATCTGTCAATTAATGATTTATTAAATTGATATACTGGATTTTCCAGTTTTAAAAGATGTTTTGGAATTTTTTCAATATCAGTATCAACATAAACACCACATATTTTTTGATCGTTTTCTAAAACGGCAATACAATAAGAATTTTCAGCATTAAAATATAAAACGCGCTTTAAAACTCCTGTTAATTTAAAACTTTTTTCATCGCTCATTAATAACCATCATCAAATTTTGAATTTTTATGCTTGTCTTTTCTATAAGAATTATTGTTTTTTTCTTTTTGCAGGTTATTGGCTTCTTTTAATAAAAGATTTTGCATTTTTTCATCATCACTGCCTTCTTCCTCTTCATCTTCTAAATAAACGTAATACATTACTTTTTCTATAAAACGTTTTAAATGTTCGTAATAAGGGGAATTTAAATCCATAGATTCAGCTCTTGATAAATCCTTGAAGTTTTTTATGCATCTTTCTTTAAAAAGTTTTTCATCAAAGTTTTCAAGTCGCAATAAACTCATGGTTCTGGTTAAAAATTTTTCCAATACACGAATATATTTGATTCGTTTTTGTTTTTCATGAACTTCTAATTGCATTAAATTAAAGCACTTAATTTAGAAAAAGGTCTGGCTAACACGGCAGCATCTTTTGTAATAATAACAGGTCGCTGAATAAGTGTGGCATGGGCGTTAAGAAGTGCAATAAGTTCTTTTTCATCTACAATAGCACTAATATTTAATTCCTCATATAAAGCTTCACTGCTTCTAAACAACTCTTTTGCTTTCATCCGAGAGAGCGTAAGGAAATCTTCGATCTCCTCTACACTTGGTGTATCTTCAAGGTAATTAAGAATATTAATGTTTAGGTTCTTCTCTTCTAAGTAAGCTAAGGCTGCATTTGATTTTGAACATGCGCCATTGTGCCAAATTGTTACGTTCATTCGTTCTCCAAAGTGATATATCTTATATTTTCTTTATTATAGCAAATAAAATTTAATCCAAGATTCTTTGATCTTGAAATTTTCATACAGATACTTTGCTATTATGTTATACTATTTTATGTTCATTTCAAGTAATTCATTATTAAATATAATCATTCCTAATGAAAATAAAGTACTTAAAGAAGTATTACAAGAAGCAGATAAAAAAGGCTTAAGTAGTAAAACAGCTACAAATGTAGAAGATGTTTTAAAAAACTTATTTGGAAAACTAAGTAAAAATAATCAAAGCTCGAATGATCTTAGTAAATTATTAAAAAACTCTAGTGTTTTTAAAGATTTAGGCAAGATGTCAACAAACTTAAAACAACTCTCACAACATTTAGAAAATACTCCGACATTAAATAAATACAGCAAAAATATTGATATCTTTTTAAAAGACATAACTCAAGTCAATGATAAAAACCTTAAAACTACACTTGGTAATTCTGGAATTTTTCTAGAATCTAAAATTGCTAAACTTAATAAAACAAATAATTTACTTCCCAAAGTACAAGAACTGCTTATAGAAATTAAAAGTGCCTTAAAAAACAATGAATCAAAAGAAGCAAAAAGCATACATAAAAGTATAGATGATTTATTAAACACAAAAAATACGCCCCAAGAACTTTTAAAACAAAAACTTTCAAATATTAGCAGTCAATTAAAACAAATCAATCAAAGCTTTCAAATTAAAAATGTTGTAGAACTAAGCAGTAAATTAGAAAATCTTAGTAAAAACATTTCTTTGTTACAATCAAAACAAAATAATCACTTAGAAATAAAAGATGAAAAAGTACAGGTTCAGAAACAAACAAAAGAAATATTAAACAATTTAAAAACAGAATTATCTAAAGAAAGTACCATTGATAAAAATCCTTTACTTAAAGAAGTAAACAAACTTTTGCAAAAAGATGCCATTACTTTTACACAAAGCAGTACAAAAGATGTTTTACTTAATATTATTTCTACTTTAGAAAAAAGCCTGCCTTCCCAAAATAAAAATATTTTTTCCAATATTAGAAGCTTAATTAAAAATATTGAACAAGGTTTAGAAAAGGCAAATGAAAAAGTACAGAATCAAAGCAAAGACATATTAAATAAAAGCATTGATAAAATAGATAATAAAACACAAGCTACTTTTCAAGATACTATCACACATCTTAAGACACTCATAAAAGATGAAATACAAAAACCTCTTCTTTTAAAACAAAGTGAACAAACGATCAAAGATTCCTCTTTACTTCAAGATAAAAATATTACTTCAAAAAATCCAAGTACTTTTGACTCATCAAATAAAACAATAGAGAAAAACACTAGAACACAGCTTGCAAATAATCCTGTGAGTAAAGAACTTTTATTAAACGCTATAAAAATGATTGAAACAAAAATTGATTTTCCTTCTAAACAAATAACAGAGCAAATAAAAACAATCATAACAAATGACACTAGTATTTTAAAAGAAGATTTAAGCGTAAAAACAACAATTAATACAAAAACAAACGAACCCTACTCTAGGTTAAAAAACTACATGAATGATTTAAAGAATATATTAAATACAAGCAATATTACAAATAAAGTTGATTTAGTCAATATTATAGATAAACTGAGTATTTCTTCTTCTTTGCAAGATCTTGTAGAAACAAGTAAACTTAACAATACAGCTTTTAACAATAATTCTCCCTCTCTTGACTCTTTAATAAAAAATTTAAAAGACTTTATTTCTGCTTCCTCTCTTGGAAAAGAACAAGATATTTATAGAGTATTAAAAGAGCTTGAACAACTAAATAACAATAATAAAAATTTGATTAATAAAGAAGTACCTGCAATTAAAGAGGATTTAAAAGCAAGCTTATTACTTATGAAAGAAGACATACTTTCAAATAACCCATCAAAAGAAGCAGTGAAACAAATTGATAAACTTCTGGTTCAAATTGAATACCAGCAACTTCTATCCTTAAGCACTCAAAGCTCTAGTATTTACCTACCCTTTGTATGGGATATGTTAGAAGAAGGAACAATCTCCTATAAAGAAATAAAAAAAGATCGTTTTTTTGTAGAAATCAATTTAAGTTTAACAGAATTGGGAAATTTACGAATTCTTTTGGCACTATACGATGAAAATAAACTGGACATCACATTATATGCCGAAAAAAATTCTTTTAGAAACCTCTTTAATCAAGAAATTAAAGAACTCAAACAAGCCATTAATAAGGCAGGCTTAATCCCAAATAATATTAAAATACTTGATTTGGAAGAAAACAATAATAAAAATAAAAGAGAAAACTTGTATTTGAGTTCTTATCATGAACTCTCTCTTGGTTTAGATATAAAGGCTTAAAATGTATGAAGAAAATTCGAAAAAGGTTTTAAAAGCTGCCGCTTTGCAATACGATTCTTCTTCAAGCATGGCTCCTAAAATAGTAGCCAAAGGAAAAGGAGAAACAGCAAGTAATATTATAAAGATTGCAAAAGCCAATGATTTACCTATTAAAAAAGATGAGGATCTAATTGAGCTTTTAAGCAAAATAGATATAGATACCGAAATCCCAAACAATATGTACAAAGCTGTAGCAGAGATATTCTCATATATCTATGAGTTAAATCAAAAACACAAGGAAAAATAGAAAAAAATTAAATTTATAAGGCAATGCTTTAAATTTTCTTCGCTATAATTATCAAAAAACAAAAAGACCACTAATGCACAAAAGTATTTTAAACATACCCATTATTATTTTTTTTATTTGCATTGCTGCAGTTCTTATTAATATACTCTCATCCATTTATTTTATATCTATTATGTTCATAGGCATAATCTTTTTATCTTTTGAACAAAGTTTAAAGAACAAACAATATTATACCTTGGGTATATTAGTACTTACCTTTCTTTTTTTAGAAGTAAACATGGGATTTAAGCCTTTTTCACTGTCTTTGTTGGCTTTTTTCTCTCATTCGTTTATTCTTCCCAATTTAATACGTGTTGTTTCTTTCTCAAATGTCAGTAATTATGTTCATATCTTATGGTTTTATGCTTCCGCACTTGTTTTATTTTCTTTAGGAAATGATATTTCTTTTAGTCTTATTTTTAGTATTTTTATAAATATTATTATTGATTTTATTATTGTAGGTTTATTTATATGAAACGATTAAATTATATAATTATCTTTATTGTTGCTGTTTCCTTGATGTTGTTAGCCAGAGTATATTTTCTAAGTATTAAATCCAATACGTATTATGAAGAGTTATCCAAACAAAACTATATTAAGCGCGTATATAAAGTGCCTTCAAGAGGTATTATTCAAGATAGAAATGGAATTGCACTTGCTATTAATAATCTTGGTTTCTCAATTAATGTAGAACCACATTTACGTTCAAAAAAAAGTAAAGAACGTTTATTAAAACTTTTGGCACATATAAACAAGCACTTTCCACAGTTTGAAAAAGAAAAACTCTTAAAAAAATATATCAAATTAGATTCAGCTTATAAACACAATTATGTAAAACTTGTTGATTATATACCTTATGATGATTTTTTTGGGAAATATACTCTTTTTAATGCCACCCAAGGGCTTAAAGTTGAATCTGCTGTAAAAAGACACTATCCTTATAAAAAAGTGGCTTCACACATTATTGGTTATGTAGGGAAAGCATCAAAAAAAGACATTAAAAAGAATTCAATGTCCAAATATTCTGGAATTATTGGAAAAAATGGTTTAGAAAAATATTACAATGAAAAATTGCAAGGAAAACTTGGCTTTAAAGATGTAAAAGTAAATGCTTTAAATAAAGAAATTGAGCTTCTTGATAAAAAAGATGTTTCTTTAAACAATAACATACAAATAAGTATTGATATTAAATTACAAGCTTATGTTCATGAACTTTTTGGCAATCAAAGTGGTTCAATTGTGGTTATGAATGTAAATAATGGAGAGATATTAGCAGCAGGTTCCTTTCCTGAATTTGACAACAACATTTTTGTGGGAGGAATTTCTCATAAAGAATGGAATATCTTAAAAAATGATTTTAACCACCCCTTTACTAATAAAATTGTAAATGGTTTGTACCCTCCTGGCTCAATTTGGAAAATGGGGGTAGCTTTATCGTTTTTAGAAAATGGCGTGAGTCCTGCATATACTGTTCATGATGAAGGGTTTGTAACCTTAGGAAATAGAAATTTTAGATGCTGGAAAGAACATGGACATGGAAAAGTAAATTTTAGAAAATCTCTAAGAGAAAGCTGTGATGTTTTTTATTATAAGGGCTCACAAAAAATTGGAATCGATAAAATATCGGCAACTATGAAAAAATTTGGTTTTGGAGCAAGAACAGGTGTTGATCAAATTAATGAGTTTGTAGGAAACAATCCCAATAAAGAATGGAAAAGTAAAAGATACAACAGATCATGGGTAAAAGGAGAAACACTTATTTCATCTATTGGTCAAGGATACACCTTAACAACGCCTATTCAAGTAGCACGATATACAGCCTATTTAGCAACAGGTAAATTACCTAAGCCTCATTTAAATAAAAGCAATTACGAAGAAGCAAAAGAAATTCCAATGAATGAAAGTTACCTTAAAATGGTAAGAAGAGGAATGTATGATGTTGCTAATCATAAACAAGGAACTGCTTATTGGCATACAAGAAGCTCAAAAGTAAAAATGGCTGCAAAAACAGGAACAGCACAAGTTGTTTCAATTCCACAATCTGAGAAAAAAAGAATGAAAGAATCTGAACTGGCTTATTTTCACAGGTCACATGCCTGGTTAACGTCATATGCCCCTTTTAATAAGCCAAAATACTCTATTACAATAATTGTTGAGCATGGAGGGCATGGGGGAAGTGCTGGTGGAAAAATCGTATCAAAGATTTACAATAAAATGATAAAACTTGGTTATTTAAAAGCAGACTAATGCTTATCTTGGCCAAACTTCGGGAAGTTTAGCAGGAAGCTTTCCAAACCATTTTTCATAAATATTTGCATAGGTTCCATCAAGTACTGAATCTTGCAGTATTTTATTAATCTCATCTAAATAATTTGATTCATTTTCTATTACTCCAATACCATAAGGCTCATAAGACAAGATATCATCTAAGACTTTAAATTTTCCTCTACTCTCAATTGCCTGTAAAGAACACCAAGCAAGATCCGTAGTAATAGCATCTAAATACCCAGCATTTAAAGCTCTAAGTGCTTGAGGATATTCATTGTAATAAACCATTTTAGCAGCTGGAAGTAACTTTTTAAAATTTCCTCCAGACGTGGCTCCTTTTATAGCCCCTATTCTTGCACCTTCATAATTACTATAGTGTTTGCGAGTATCTTTATTTAAAACCAACATAGCTTGCCCATCAAAAAAATACGAAATTGAAAAATCTATATCTTTTTCTCTACTTAACTTATGCGTCATAGAAGCAATAACAAGGTCCACTTTATTGTTTTTAAGTAGTTTTATTCTATTTGTTGATGTTACTTGTTTAAAACGGACATCAACATCGAGTTTAGAAGAGATATATTTTATTAAATCAATATCAAATCCATCAATTCTTCCATCTTCGTTAATAAAACCAAAGGGTTTGAAATCGTATTTAACACCTGCAATTAAAAAACCTTGGCTTTTAATATCTTGTAATTTATCAGCAAAAATGCTAGAAGTAAATACAAACATAATAAAAAATATAACTCTTTTCATACTAAACCTTTTTTAAACTAAATTCTTTTTTCTAAATTAATAGAAATTTTTTCTAAATTAATAAACTAAAAATATAAAATTAATTGTAACATCTATATTTTATTGATATTTTCTTTAGCTTTAATGAATTTTTTGTTAATATTCAGATATTTTTATTTAGGATTTTTATTGAAAATTATTTTATCTATTATTTTATTATCATTTTCGCTTTTTGCAGCAGATCAAGCGCCTTTTATTAATTTATCTGTTTCTGCAATAGATGAGCCGGCTCAATTTGTAAAAACAATTAATATTGTAATCATTTTAGCTATTTTAGCGCTTGCACCTACGTTGATTTTAATGGTTACTTCTTTTACGCGTTTAATCATTGTTTTCTCACTTTTACGACAAGCTATGGGACTACAACAAACGCCTCCCACACAAATTATTATATCTTTATCATTAATTATGACTGTTTTTATTATGGAACCTTACGGAAAAAGAGCTTGGAATGATGCTATTGTTCCTTATATGGACGAACAGATTTCTTATCAAGTGGCTTTTGAAAAAGGAGTTAAACCTTTTAAAGAATTTATGATTAAAAATACAAGAGAAAAAGATTTAGCACTTTTTTACAGAATTAAAAAAGAAGAGAATCCAAAAAATATTGACGATGTTTCTTTAACAATTTTAATGCCAGCATTTATAGTAAGTGAGCTTAAAACAGCTTTTGAAATTGGATTTTTGATATTCTTACCATTTTTGGTTATTGATATTATTGTAGCTTCTATTTTAATGAGTTTGGGGATGATGATGTTACCACCCGTTATGATATCCCTGCCCATAAAACTAATCTTTTTTATTGTAATTGATGGTTGGACACTTATAATTGGGAATCTGGCCCAGAGTTTCAAATAAGTTCTTTATCATAATAAAGAACTTATATCTTTAAAGACTCTTAGAGGGTATAAAGAAGAGCAATCTCATCACAAACAGGGAAATGTTTACAACGCGAACAATCAGCCCATATTTTATGCTCTGGTAAAGCAGACTTAGAAATTTCTTTAAAATCTAAAGCTTCAAAAAAACCTTGTTTGTAGGTTAGGGATAAAATTTGTTCCAAATTTAATTCTTTTGCTTCTTTTTTACAAGACTCAACCAATTTAAACCCAAGTTTTAAACCTCTAAATCTTTCATCTACAATAAGTGATCTCACTTCTGCAAGTTTAGGTGAGTGAATATGTAAAGCAGTAAAACCAGCCAATACTCCATCCACGTTCACACAGGTATACGATCTGATATTTGTAGCCATTTCATCTTGCGTTCTTAATAAAATGGTTCCGGAATCAACTTCTGCTTTTACCAAGTCTTGCATAACTACAATATCTAGTACACTTGGTTTATAAAATTTAATTTCCAAAAAGATATGCCGTAATCTTGTTTTGTAATTGTTCTAAACCTCTTTTTTTAAGGTTAGAGACAAAAATACCATCAGGATTATCTCTTTTAAGTTTTGCTAAATCATTTTGTTTTAATTTATCAATTTTTGTAAATGCATTAATTATAATCTGATCGCCTCTTTTTATTGACTTCAAAAAAGCATCTACATTTTTATCTATGGCTAAATCTTTATGTCTGGCATCAATTAGGTGTACAAATATCTGTAAACAAGCTCTTTGCTCAAGATAAGCAGTAAGATTCTTATTCCATTCTTGTTTCAGCGTTTTTGATACTCTTGCATAACCAAAGCCAGGTAAATCAACGAAACGCGCGTATAAATGCGGTGTTTCTTCATTGTCAGTTTTAAATTTTATATTAAAATAATTAATTAACTGCGTTTTACCTGGTGTTGAAGAAGATTTCGCCAAACCTTTTC
>CAJXWI010000073.1 GCA_913062735.1 uncultured Arcobacter sp. | reverse complement strand
GCAAAAATTCAAACAAAAAAAATTCAAACTTTTAGATACACTAAATATTAATGATGCAAATATAGAATTTCAAAACATCATTACTAGCTTTAAACACATAATTAAAAGAAAAAATATTTTTGGTATATATCCTAATATTGGAATTGAATTTAGAATTGAGCACGATTATGAAAAAGTCTTTAACAAAGAAGATTTACCTTCTCATAACTTCATGAAAGTATTAGCCTTAGATTCAACAAACAATAATATAAAAGCACAAGCATGGAGAACCCTATCTCAATTTTTTAATTCTAACATTTACCTCAAAGAAGAAGATGAATATTGTTTGTTAAAAGGTATATTTTACGATGACATAAATAAAGATGCAAAATTATGTTTAAAAAAAGTAAGAAATAAACATTGGAGAATAGTTAGGTACGTACAAGTTTATGATGAATAAGAAGACACATTCCAGTAAAGTCCAAAGCCTTATATAATATTTTCCTGCCCCCTTTATCCTTTTTATTATAGTTTATTGTTTTTTCTTATTAGTAAGAGAGATGATTTAAGAAATTAGGAATTTTCTATTTTCTAATGAGATGTCTAACGTAAAAATAAAGTTTTTTATGAGATAATAAACAAAATTAATCAAAGGAAAATTATGAATAAAATTATTACATTAGTATTAGCTTTCACATTAAGTTTATTTTTTGTTTCTTGTTCTGAAAAAGAAAAAGAGACAAATATACATGAAAAAAAGATTTTAAAAGTTGGGATGGAATTAGCTTATCCACCTTTTGAAATGAGTGATAAACAAGGTAACCCAAGTGGAGTATCTGTTGATTTTGCAAAAGGTCTGGCATCTTATTTAGGACAAGAAATACAAATTGAAAATATTGCTTGGGATGGACTTATTCCTTCACTAAAAACAGGGAAAATAGATTTGATTATTTCTTCTATGACTATTACAGATGAAAGAAAAAAATCCATTGACTTTTCAATTCCTTATGCAAAAAGTTCACTTGCAATTTTAGCAAATAAGAACTCAAATATTAAATCTATTGATGATTTAAATGTTGAAGGAAAAAAAGTTGCAGTAAAAAAAGGTTCAACGGGGCATATTTATGCACGAGATCATTTAAAAAATGCAGAAGTTTTAATATTTGATAAAGAATCAAACAGTGTTTTAGAAGTGGTACAAGGAAAAGTTGATGGTTTTATTTATGATCAATTAACAATCTTTAAAAACTATTCTAAAAATAAAACTACTACAGAACCTTTATTAAAATCTTTTCAAAAAGATTTCGAATACTGGGGCGTTGCTTTAAGACAAAATGATCCTCTAAAAGACAAAGTAAATGCCTATATTAAAAAAGCAAAAGAAGATGGAAGTTTTGCAAATTTTGCAAAAACACATTTAAGTGAAGCAAAAAAAACATTTGACGAACTTAACATTCCCTTCTTTTTTTAGGACAATCTTATCTTAAAATTTAAAGATTTATTTATTCATGAACTGGGGTTTGGTAAAAAACAAAAAATTAGTAAAACGGTTTATTTATTTAACCTCGTTTTGCTAATTAGTTTTATATTTCTTACCTTTTATTTTATGTTTAAAAATGTATCTTATAATTTTCATTGGCAAGGTGTATTTGAGTATAAACAAAAGTTCATTGATGGGTTTATGATGACAATAATAATATCTTTTTTTGCACTTATTTTAAGTTTTATTATTGGCTTATTTTTTGCCTATGCTCAAAAATCTACGTTTATTCCTCTAAGATTCTTAGCAAGATTTTATATTGAAATTATAAGAGGAACACCTTTACTGGTGCAAATTTTAATCATTTTTTATGTTTTTGCAAATAATTTAGGTTTTGAAAATAGGTATATAGTAGGCGTTGTAATACTTGCTCTTTTTGCAGGTGCTTATGTTTGTGAAATAATAAGAGCAGCAATAGAATCCGTAGATTTTGAACAGTTTGAAACTGCATTAAGCTTAGGAATGACACCCTTTCAAATGTATGTACATATCATTTTTCCACAAGCTTTTAGAAGAATGCTTCCCGCATTAACAGGACAATTTGGATCTATTATAAAAGACTCATCCCTTCTTTCAATAATCTCGATTAGTGAATTTACAATGAATGCACAAGAAGTAAATGCTTATACTTATTCTACTTTAGAGAGTTATATTCCACTTGCACTTGGCTATTTACTTTTAACCTACCCTATTTCTTTTTATACTAAACATTTAGAATCAAAAATCAAGAAGTAGTTTTTAACTTACACCTAAGATACTACTTAAATAAGGACTCATTAATTTAATTATTAAAGGGTCCAAATTGTGTATCAAGATACTAAAGTTTACTCTTTAAAAAAACTATTCATAACAAGCATCAAAAAACTGTTTTTCTAAGCGTACCGTTTTTTCAAAATAATCTTTTATTGTTTCTTGTTCTTTAGCATCAGCATTATTAAATGCAGTATCCAGTTGAGATCTAAGATGTTCTACTACTGATTCAAAGTACTCACCCCTATGTAAAGAAATCCACTCAGAAAAGTAAAAAGGAAGGGATTCAATAGAATCAATAACTTGTTCTGCCCAAGATAAATAAATCCACTCTGCAACACATAACACTGCTATCATATTTGCATATTCGCCACTTGTGGCTGCTTTTATCATTAGTGCTTGAAAATCACTCGTTGCTTTTAAGAGTATTGGATTCTCTCTTTGCTCTTTAGCAACATTCAACACTTCAAAAGATCGTTGAAAATAAGTATTTTCAGGCCCTGCAATAATGCCTAAAAAATGAGCTAAAGGTAAACGATCATTTAGAGTTGGTGCATGATAAATAGAGCAAGATGCTAAACGTACAAAATTATCTATAAAACTATAATCTTGTGCTAAATAAAGTCTCATTTTGTCTAAGCATAAACTATTATCTGCAAGCTCTGTGGTAAAAGCATGATTTGTGGCACTGTTCCAATTTTCAATACTCTCTTCTTTTAATTGTGTACTTGCTCTCATTGGTTTTTTCCTTCTTTATTTGATACATAAAATATCTCACTTTTTAATATTTCATTATATGTAAGTCTTATTTCTAAGCTTAGATAGAACTGGAATATTACTTCCTTTTAAATAGCCACGATTTTAGAACATACTATCCACTTTAATATAAAAATTTCGTACAAATAACAAAGAGAAAAATGGTTAATCTCAAATAACATGGCCCAAATATTTGCCTTTAACAAAATTAGTAAAAAACTCTGATCCATGTAGTTTTATTCTAAAAAAAAGAAGATTCAATCGCAGTGCTTTTAATTAAGAGTAGAATTAGACAAACACTAAAATAAATTGAAAATAGTATCTATTTTAAGCCTATATACAATAAAATGCCATACACAAAAGGGAATCAATATATGAATACAAATGTACAAGATCTTAAACCAGATAGACCTTCTATTATTACTACAGAAGTTGATGCTATTAGTTTTTATCGTAAAATGGACACAGAAGCAACAGTGAAAGAGATGATTGAGGGTAAATACGTTATTGTAGAAGAATTTTACTCTAATGGGTTAGAACTTCTAGTTGAGCTAAGACGAGCTTTATTACTAGAATTTAGTGATAGTAGTTTTCAAGGTCAAAGAGATTACAGATCTGCTTTTAGAAAAGCATCTCACAGACTATTAATAAAAGTAGAAAATAATAAATTAGCAGTTAAAAAATGCCCAGATATTGGATGGTTAAAAATATTATATCCTGAGAATTCTGATTTTTATATTTCTTATCCAGAAGTTCAAGGCATGAATTCTTCTTGGCAATGGCATGAAAAAGGATTAAAGGTTAAAACCTTAAACTTATCTCTTCATCCGTATTATGGAACCTATTTTCCTACAAGATTTGATCATATTGTATTATTTGACAAATGGTTAACAACATATAAGGGAGCTAAAAAGAAAGCTGTTGATATTGGTGTAGGAAGCGGCGTTTTATCCTTTCAATTACTTAGAAAAGGTTTTAAAAAGATTTTTGCATCGGATACTAATAAAAATGCGATTATTGGCGTTTCAAAAGAGTGCACTCGCTTAGGTTTTGATAAAAAAATAGACTTATCATATGGAGATTTATTTGAATCGTATGAAGATAAAGCCGATTTAATTGTTTTTAATCCTCCTTGGTTACTTGCTAAACACGATCTTGAAGAAGGAATTGATAAAGCAATGTATTACGAAGAGGATTTATTTCCAAGATTCTTTGAAGAAGCAAAAAAACACCTAGCAGACGATGGAAAATTAGTTTTAATATATTCAAATCTTGCACAAGTAGTTGATAGAAATGCAAGTCATCCAATTAAAGATGAGTTAGAAAATAATACAAGATTTAAAAAAGAAGAATTTTTACAAGCGGATGTAAAAGCTTTATCTCAAAGAACAAAAAGAACAAGTCAAAGATCTAAAGAAAAAGTAGAACTATGGGTTCTAAGTAACAACGATACTTAGCAATCAATTAAATTAAGCATAATTTTTTATGCTTAATCTTCTAAGAATTTACAATAATACTCTCCCAAGAATCTTAACGTTATAACTTAGATTTAGCTTTTTTAAATTCAAAAAAAGAGTCGTAAAGAAGGTAGTGTTATTCTAGAAAAGTAGAGATTTAAACTCAGAAGTTTTTCTTTCATCTATTGATTTAATAGGTAAATAGATTTCAACAATTGAATTTGATTTATTCCATAAAAAGCGATGGTCATATTGTTCATAATGCATCATAGTTCTATTTTCTTCCACTTCAAAATTGCACTTTGGAATAAAGTTTTTATAAATATCAAAAATACTTGATTTTATTAAATCCATTTTTCCTGCATGTTCAAAACAAACAAACCTGCCACCTTTGATTTCTTTTTTTGTAAATCCGATAATATCACTTTCAGAAGGTATTGCAATAAAATAGAAATATTCGCCATTAATCTTTTCGGTAATTCCATATTTTAACCAATTTCTTTTCAATTTTATATTGTTGATTTTTAATTCATTATTAAAATTTTGCCAGTGTTGTGTAATTATTTTAAAATTCTTTCTTTGAGAAGTGCTTAGTTTTATTTGTAGTCCACTAACATTGAAAGTCTCTTTTTCAAATATTGAATATTTCATTAATTTAATTCTTTCTCTTTATTACACACAAGTAAGTAAGACAGTATAACTAGTTGGCTAAGTTGCTAAAAAGCTATACTCTAAACGGAAGTCCCATATAGATACAAGACCCCTATTCTTGATTTTAGGAACTAATTAGTTTCGTTTGTATCTGAATCTTTAGATTCAGCTTCTTTTAGCGCTTGTTTCTTTTTTAGTTTTTCTTCTTTCTTTTTCTTCTTTTCTATTTCTCTTGCTTTTTTTTCATAATTATAATTTATTTTGGCCATGTTTTTTCTCTTTTTGTTGGGATTAGTAATTTGTATAATTATAGTATTTATAAGTTTATAAGTTACGCAGACAGTATACCTAATTAATAAAATGAATATGTATTTTAATTAAAAATAATTAAGTAAACTGTTACTAGAAATATAATTAGAGAAACTGTTCCATGAACTCTTTGAAATTTTCTCAAAGTTAAAGAAGTCTAAATGATTAGCATCATAAAGATTTACTTGATAAAACTAATCTGTTTCTACCTTCATTTTTTGCTGTATATAAAGCCTCATCCGCGTAGGTATATAAGTGTTTTGCATTTGGAATTTTATCTGATGATAATACAATTAATCCTGCAGATATAGTTAGATAGTCACTTACCTCACTTTTCTTATGTTCAATTTTTAATGCTTCAATACCTTTTACAATACTATGCATAAAAGCTAAAGATTCATTAATTTTTCCACCTGAAGATATTATGCAAAATTCTTCTCCACCTAATCTGAAAACATAATCACTTGCTCTGTTTGCATGCTCTTTTAAATATAAGGATATCTTTGAAAGAGCACTATCACCTTGGGGATGGCCATAACAGTCATTGTATTTTTTAAAGTTATCGATATCTATACACAATACAGAGATATTTAGATTCTCTCTTTTTACCCTTCTAATTTCTTCTTCTATTATTTTATTAAAATACCTTCTATTGTAAAGTGTTGTTAATTCATCCACGATAGAGAGGGACTCAAGTTTTTTCTTATTCGTGATATCTTGTCTAATTGCTATAAAATTTAAAATCTCACCTCTTTCATCTAAGATAGGCGTTATAGTCAGGGTTGCCCAATAAACATCTCCATTTTTATTTAAGTTTTTAATTTCTTCTTTAAAGATTTTTTTTGTATTTAACACGCACCACATATTAGAATAGAAACTATCTGGCATATCTGGATGTCTGAGTTTTTTATGATTCTCTCCTAATAATTCATCTTTAGAATACTTCACAAATTTACAAAAAGCACTACTTGCATCAATTATTATTCCCTTATTATCAGTAATAGAGATAAGTACATTTTCATCAATAATATCTAATAAATTCATCTTTTCAAATAATTTTTCTTTAAAAATATCAGAAGAAACACTGTCTTGAATATTTAACAGCAGCTTATTTAAATTAATCGGTTTAATATTAAACTTATACGTATTAAACGATACAGCCTCTAAAAAAAGATCCATATCTGAATACTTTGCAGTAAAAATAACAGGAATCTTCGTATTCAGCTCCTTAATAATTTCTAAACCATTTTGTTTAGGCATAGCTAAATCAATTATTAGTAAATTAGGATTAATCTTAGAAAATAGTTTTATTCCCTGGTCTGCATTATTAACGCAATAAAAATTCTTTATATATTGTTTACAAAAAGAAGATACTTCTTCTCTTATTAAATCATCACCTTCCACATATAAAACTGTTATGTTTTTCAGTAATTCTTTATTTATTTTGCTCATATTTCTCACTTTATTATTAAACACTAGGGTTTAAGTTTTTTTACTTTTTACATATCATATTATATCAATTCAACAACTTTTATTTATTGATTGAGATTATGATTATAAGTTTATAGTGATTTTTTTTAATTTGTAATATGATTTATAATTAAATTGGGGAAAGAACCCATTTTTATAATTCACTTTGATAGAAGGCAAAAATTGTTAAATTTATAATAAAATATCAAGAAATACTTGATGTTGACAAAGAATGTTGAACAATCTCTTTCTTCGAGATAGGCAGTGTAATTGTAAACTCAACACCTTTTCCATTTTTACTTTTACATACAATTTCACCATTAAGATTATTTGCAATTATATTATAAATAATGTTTAAGCCAAGGCCTGTTCCTCCATGTTCTCTATTCGTTGTAAAAAATGGGTCAAAAATTTTATGTAATATTTCTTTTTTTATTCCTGAGCCATCATCTGTATATATTAATATTAATAAGTTATTTTCCTTAATTATCTTAATTCCAATAATTCCTTTTTTATTCTTAGCATATCCATGTTTTATGGAGTTAATAATTAAATTTGATATTATTTGTGAGAAGGCTCCAGGATATGAGGTTATGCATAAATTATTATCAATATCAAGTATTATTTGGATTTTTGTTTTTTTTGTAATATTACTAATACTTAATAAAATATCATCTATATATTCTTTTAAATTAAATTCTCTTCTTTCTTCATTTGTTTGATCTACTGAGACTTTTTTAAAACTCACTATTAAGTGTATGGTTTTATTTAGATTAAGTAAGATCATGTTTACTAACTCACTTGAAGTTTCTAGGTATTCTTCTAGTGTTTCTTTAGTCAAAAGATCTTTTTTATATGTATCATTAATTTCTTTTGTAATATCTGAAAAATGTGTAATGGCAGTTACACTAATACCAATTGGAGTATTAAGTTCATGAGCAATTCCTGCAACTAAGCCACCAAGACTAGCCATTTTTTCTGATTCAATTAACTTACTTTGAGTTTGTTTAAGATTATCAATTGTTGTTTCTAATTCATAATTAGAATCTTCTAATTCTGCTGTTCTTTTTTTTACTTTTACTTCTAAAAGATTATTGTGATTTTTTAGGAAAAGCATATTTTTTTTAATTTTATCTCGCATAATTTTGAAATTTCTAGCTAAAATATGTAATTCGTCCGATCCAGATGTATCAATTATTGTATCTAGATTACCTTTTGCAATCTGTTTTGACACTTGAGTTAATTCATTAATAGGAGAGAGCATGTACTTAATTATTAATATAATAAAGATAGAAACAAATAACAAAATTAGAAATACAATGTAAAAAAATCTTGTTTCAAAAGCGTAAAGTTCTTTATACATATAGTTGTGTGATATATCAAACCCAATTATCCAATTCCAGGGTTCAAAATGTTTAAACATAATCCAATGATCTTTTCCATTAATAGTATAAAAAATATTTCCTTCTTTCAATGTAGTTATCTTTTCAAAAACATCTATTGATTCATCTATTTTCTTATCACTTATTGAGCTATTTTTTAGAATAGGAATTATATATTCATTTTTTTCATTTATTACAAAAGGTAATAAATCAGATTTTTGACTTTTGTTTATTTTTCTTAAGATATTTTTGGTTCCTTCTTTAAAACTATCTTCTAAAGCAGCTTCCATTCCCGTATCTTTTAATATATTATATTTTTCATCTATTATAAAAATAATATTATCAATTCGTTGTGAAAAAACATTCTTTTGAGATATTGTAACTTCACTTTTCAACGCAATAGAAGTGAAATAAAATAAAAAAACCATGCCAATAAGAATAAGTAAAATTATTGAAAATAAAAGTTTAGTTTTTAAGCTATTAAAAATATTCATTTAACCATCTGCGCATTTTCGATGATTTTATAAGAGAAAAAAATATGCAGTTTTTTCATAATTGTTTTATTAATATAAATTTTTGCTTTTTTGTTTTTTGTTATTTCAATT